>DATFAW010000398.1:0-10434 GCA_035254165.1 Paludibacter sp. | reverse complement strand
TATATATAATTTTGTCATGGACTAAAATTCAATTGTCTTATTTTGCAGGACTTAAACGGTAGAGACGTGCTCCGTGAAATGGCACTACCGGAGCAAATTCTCCATTGAATTTTCCGAGGTCTTTATGTAACCAGAGGTCGCGAACCTTTACCGATTTATCGAAACCTAGTTCTTTAAGTGAAACAGGTATTTTTACAGGACTATTTACAACATAAGGTGATGTGCTGAAAATCATGATATTTACCGTTGCGCCTCTTCCTTGGACAAGACCACCATCATCAAGACCACCAAAAGTTTTGAAGCGTGTGTAACCTTGTGGTATGTCGTATTCAATGATAGAGGGAGCATGGGTTCCAATACCATAAGGAATCATTTTGCCATCTATGACCATAGGTTTGCCACCTATCGCTGCTGTAGTAGTTGGTTTACGCCAGCCCGAACTTGCACTTTTCCACTTTAAGTCAGTCAGTTTCAATTCCCCGTTTGGTCCAATAAGACGAGGTTCACACCAGTCGAAATGATCTGCCGTATAATCATCGTTGCCAATATCAGCAATCAAAAACAGTTTTTTTGTGCCTGTAATATCCACATCTATTTCCACACCGTGCCGGGTAGTTTGACTGGTAATAAGCCCGCTATTGAAAATTGCTTTTTGCGAATCGATTGCTTGTTCATCGCGCGTGTTGAACGGTGCCAGATATTTATCTTTGCTTCCAGGCACATCGGCAATCCATGCAATCAATCCGTCTTCGGTACGGAAGAGCTGACGGTTATTTGAGCTATGTTGGTTAACAGCGAGGACTTCGTCGTTAGTTAATAACGAAAGTGTCAATGAGTCGGTCTTCGTCATGTCTCCACCGTGCATTAAAGGTGAGCGGGCAATGCTCCAGAGCGACATAAGCGTGTATTGCTCGTCGGTTGTAAAATTGGTTTTTCTTCCCAATTGCAGCATGCCGAGCGGCAGCATATCGGCATCAGGCCATGCTCCGGTAATACGATACGGTGTCCAGTCGTGAAGACGTTTAAATTGTTCCAACATTGCTTTCCAATTATCCCAAAAGTCGTCGCTAATACGCCACATGTTTGCATTCTGATTTACACTCGCTCCTGCTGAAAGTGGTGTTTCTCCGGGCGAGGTACTGAAAACAATTTTACGTCCGGTTTTCTCAATTGCCTTGCGAATTGCTTCTACTTCCGGCTGATGATATGGACGGCTCAGGTCATCTACTTTGATGAAGTCTACACCCCACGAAGCGACAAGTTCCATAAGCGAGTTGTAATACTCCTGTGCGCCCGGTTTTGTCATATCTACACCATACATATCCGGATTCCAACCGCACGTACTCTTTGTATCTGCAATATCAGCTGCACGGGCAGTTGTTCCTTTTATCGGCGTATTCTGTTTCACTGCCTGACGAGGAATACCACGCATCATGTGAATCCCAAATTTAAGGCCTTTGGAATGTACATAATCAGCCAGCGTTTTGAAACCATTGCCATTTACTGCTGAAGGAAATTTCTTGGGAGCTGGAATCAGCCGGCTATACTCATCCATCGTCAGCACAGCATCTTTGGCATATTCATATCCCTTGGAATTTTGTTCATACCATTGGATATCCACCACAAAATATTCCCAGCCATGTTTTTTAAGATTCGCTGCCATGTAATCGGCCTGTTCTTTAGCTTGGATTTCAGTAATTTGCGTACCAAAACAATCCCAGCTATTCCAGCCCATTGGTGGAGTAGTTGCCCAAGTGTGATAATCTTTTTTTGTCTGTGCGAGAACAGTAGAAGTACTGATCATACAGCACACAATAAGTATTAATTGTGGTCTTTTAATTTTCATATTAGTGAATATAAAATTAATGTATGAATCTCATCTGATTTGCCATTATACTTATTGGGATAACTGAATCATAAGATTTGGTACATCACATACAATGCCAATCAAGATTGAGATACTATAAATCTGATTAAAGTTTATTTTTCGCCGGAATGCTCACTCCCTCAGTTGTCAAGGTTATAGGTTTAATAGAGCCATCGGGGTTAAAGTAAAGGTGCTCGACACATACCTGCCTACGACAATCGCCACCGGGTGTGCCGTTCAGTGTGTACGCCCCATCGTGGTAAAAGAAATACCACTGTTTTTTAAACTCAACAACCGATGGGTGAATGGTGAATCCGTGCTTTGCAGCACCAGTTAACAAACCTCCGTAAGTCCATGGTCCGGTAATTTTTGGGGCAGTTGAGTAAGCTATCTGCTCGGATTGTACTCCGGGCGCATCGGCCGCGTAAACGTTGTAATACAGATCACCACGCTTGAACAGCCACGGGCCTTCAGCTACATTCCTGAAGGGCACTTTTGTTATCGGGCCATCCAATTCAACCATGTTGCGGTTAAGTTTTACCATGTAGAAATCACCATTTCCCCAAACCATCCAAGGAGTTCCATCGTCATCGATCAAAACCGTTGGATCAATATCTGCATTTGCCCTGTGCGAATCGGTAGTCATAGCGTCGGTGATGAGTGGTTTGCCGGGAGTAGCTTCTTTAAATGGCCCTGTTGGGGAATCGCCCACCGCTACAGTGATAAAATGCCCTTCTTTTCGATCGAGGGTGACATAGAAATAGAATTTCCCATCTTTTTCTACTACTTGACCTGCCCACGCTGCCCAACTATTAGCTCCTTGAAAATCGGCTGCTTTTAGAACAGGTCCATGAGCAGTCCAGTTTTTCATGTCGGTAGTTGAATAGCAGAGCCATTCGGGCATATTAAACCAACCGCCAGGAGTAGCATTGTCGTGACCAACATAGAGGTAAAGCCTGTCGCCAACCACTGTTGCAGCCGGGTCGGCGGTAAAGGCATCGGTAAAAAGTGGGTTTTGACCAGCTACACGGGGCATAGACTCACCGGAAATTTTCACCTCATCTATTCCTCCATCGAGTACCTGAAGGCTGTTTGGAAAACCACCAGGGAAACCGCGACCTACCACCCACATGCCAGCACTGCTTCGCATGGCACAGCCATTAAAAGTAATGGTTGCAGGTTTGCCAAAACTTTTTTCAGTTGAAGATTTTACTTCAAATTGAAGTTTGGTTTGACCAGTTTTCGCATCGTAATTGGCCTGAGCACGAACATCATACCACTTTCCAGCCTCCACTTCGTCACCAGCCACTATGCGACGAGGCACTCCATCGGCGCACATCACCTCCACAAAGTATTTTTTATACATATTGTCAAAACCAATGGATACATCGCCTGCTAACTGGCCACCAGCACCTTCCTTGCAAAGATAGACCTGTTCGGTACCCAAAAGGTTGCACTTCAGGCTGGCTTCAATTGTCCAGCTTTTTCGCATATCGTAATAAGCGAGTGGGCGGTCAAAAGTAACCACATACTCGCCTCTCTTCAAGATAAGTGACCGGGTGTTGGGCTTACCATCCACCTGTGCAGCAGGAACATTATCGGAAAACACATTGGGCGATGGCCTTGAACCTTGTACTTGTAAGAAATTTCCCTTGCCCGACTCATCGAATACAAATGGCTGTGATTCACCTGGTCTACGTCCTGAAGCTGTAAATGGCTTTCCATCAATATGAAGCGAGGCAGAATCTCCTCTTAAGGGTTTTTCCTTTTCAAAACGCCAGTGAGCAAGAATTTCAATATCAGTCGAAGCGCCATTAGCAAATGTAACACCAAATGTAGCTCCGGAAATAATTAGAGCCAAAATTGCTTTTTGAGGACTTAACATAATTTAAAAATTTGTTTTTTTATCTGTTATTGAAATTTCCACCAGTCAAAATTGAATAATTCGCGCCCGGCAGTGATGTTTTGTCCATTAAAACAAAAGTAAACGTCATGTTTTCCGGTTACACCAGGCTTTAATTCCGATGTAAAGACTTTGAATTCCTCCCAGCCCCCGGTGCGAGGAAGTTGAATGGATGATATAATTGAACCCGAAACGCTATCCAAGCGAACCTCCAAAATACCTCCATCAACTCCTGCAGCTAACGAAGCTGAAAATGACTTGGGCGATTGATTGCCAAAGTTTACCTCGCGTACTTTAGTGTAACCTTTTATGCGAGTGCTCGAAACATATATTCCAATTTTCTCATTTTGAGCTACAGAACATTTTTGCGACCATGCCATTGTTTCTGCTTCAACTCGCTTGTACGGATTGATTTCCCCTATAGGTTTGGGTCCTTCTTTGGAGACAGAGACAGAAGGAATTGTTCCGTCGGGATTATACGTGAATTGTTCCACACATGCAGCTCGGCCATAACTTCCTCCTCCCGGTAGCAATCCTGTATGATAGAAAAGATAAGAGTTACCTTTGTAATCAATAATCCCACCATGATTGGTGAAACTATTGGTTTTCTGGTTCTCCATGATTTTCCCCTGATATTTCCATGGACCGACAGGACTACTGCTTGTTGAATACGAAAGGCATTCCCCACCCTTTCCCATTCCGGCATACATCATGTAATAAAGATTGTTGCGCTTGTAAAACCAGGGACCTTCAACATACATATCTTTGTTGGGATTTTCGACACTCTTGTTTCCCCGAACTCCTCCGAAAGATTCAACAGAAATCGGGACTGTTACAATATCGCCTGAGTAAGAGATCATATCTTTGTTCAGCTTAACATAGAACAAACTTCCGTTGCCCCAGTAAAGATAAGCTTGTCCGTCATCGTCAATCCATACTGTAGGATCAATGTTAGACCAACTTCCGTTAATGATCAAGGGCTTCCCAAGAGCATCTTTGAATGGACCTGTCGGAGAATCGGAAACAGCCACACCTATTGCCATGTCATTTTTTGTACTTTGAGCACAGATGTACCAATAAAACTTACCGTTACGTTCGATGCACTGAGCAGCCCAGGCACGGTCGCGTGCCCATTTGAAGGATTCCAATGAAATGGGACTTCCATGATCAGTCCAGTTTACCATATCGGTGGTTGATAACACACGCCATTTAGTCATGTAGTAAAAATCGAAACCCGGAATGTCATCGCCAACGTATGCGTAAAGAGTACCGTTATGAACCATCGGTGCAGGATCGGGACCAAAGTGCGTCTGAACAATCGGGTTATCTGCCAAACAAACACCAAAGAAAGTCATTGCAACTAGAAGTAAGGTTAAATGTTTTTTCATTTCAAATATGTTTTTTTATTCATTTTTTATTTGTTACTAAACTTCCACCAGTCAAAATTAAATAAGTTTCCGTCGCCTCCTTTGAAAACAAAGTACAGGTCATGTATTCCTCTAATTTTATTCACTTTACACGACAGCGTCTTCCTGTTTTGATCACCGCCCGTATTTTTCACTTCTAAAGTTCCTAACAAGTTGCCGTTTTTACCATCAACACGAATTTCAATCTTCCCTTGTCCTGAAGCTGAGGCAACGCTTGCTTCGAAAGCTTTAGCTCCCGTGCCAAAATCGACACTACGTACTTTGATGTAATCGCCTTTGCTAATGTTGGTAACGTACACGCCTGCTTTTTCATCTTTCGCTGTTTCAATGCCCTCTTCCCAGGCAATGGTTTCGGCTTCAGTTCTTTTATATGGATTCAGGTTAGCTGCACTTTCCTTCACTCCTTCCTTTGTAGGAGCAATTGTTGGAATGGAACCATCGACATTAAATTCAAACGGCTCAATACAAACGGAGCGTCTGAATCCACCGCCACCGGGCAAAGCTGCATTGTGATAGAAGAGATAGGATTTTCCTTTGAATTCGATATAACCGGGATGATTGGTAAATGCTCCACCTTCTTTAATTTCGTGCATAATGGTGTCGCCATAAGTCCAAGGGCCGGTAGCGCTTGGGGCTGTTGAGTATGCCAAATGCTCAGGAACACCACCAGCAGGGTAGAGCAGGTAATACAAACTGTTCCGTTTAAAAAGCCAAGGGCCTTCTTCATAAGATGCTGTCCGATTCTGAATTTTTTTCGCACGATATCCGAAATTATCATCCTTTAAATCTTCCTTTACAATACCAAGTTGCTGATCGTATGAAATCATGTCTTCATTCAGCTTTACGTGCCAAAGATTTGGATTACCCCAATAAAGATAAGCCTGTCCATCATCATCAATGTAAACTGTTGGGTCAATATAGCCATAGCCAGTCAGCAATGGTTTACCAAGTGCATCTTTAAATGGACCGGTCGGGCTGTCGGATACTGCAACTCCAATGGCATTTCCACCGTTTTTTTGATTAACCGGCAAATAATAATAGAACTTGCCGTTTCGGTATATGCACTGTCCAGCCCAAGCATCGCCGCGCGACCATTCAAAAACCTTGTACGACAAAATTGCCCCGTGATCGGTCCAGTTTACCATGTCAGTAGAAGAATAACATCTCCAATCATTCATTGTAAAAAAGTTCTTTACCGTATTATCTTCATCATGCGAAGTATAAAGATAAACAGTACCGTTGTGAACCATTGGTGCCGGATCGGCCGTGTAATTGGTTTGAATAATGGGATTTTGCGCTTTACTTATCAAAGGCAAAAGAACCATAATAGCAACAATACCAGCAAATTTATTCCACATTTTGTATTTCATTTTAATCTGTACTAACTTATTTCTTAATAAAAATCTCATTTTACTGAAGTGAATTTATAGAGCACCACCCCGTGTGCAGGTACTTTAAGCAAAAGTTCGCCTGTTTTAGTTTCGATTTTGCTGATATCCTTCTGTCTCCAGACATCACGTACATTAAACATTCCGTTAAGACCAATCTTTTCGAAATCCTTATAAGAAAGTTCTACTTTATCAAGACCAAAGTTACAAAAGCCAACTGCACGGCTACCATCTTCCAGTTCTTTCACGTAAATACGAAGCTCACCTATTGTTTGTAAACATGTTGCTTGTTTACCAAGGGGATCCTGATTGATTTCAATTACCTCATCGTTCGTAAGCAAATTTAATGTGAAGTTATCAAGCTTTTCCATATCGCAACCAATGAGAAGTGGCGCTGAGAACAAGCTCCAAAGGCTGATATGAAGATATTGCTCATCGGGTTTAAGCTTGCTTGGGTGGGGATTTCCCCAACCAACTGTACCCACTACGAGCATGTCTGGATCGTTCCAGTTACCGGGCTTAGCATAAGGAGCCGATTTATCCTGATCAAGCGCTATATTTTTTACACTTACCCAAGTGTCGGTAATGTCATTCGTTATACGCCAGCAATTACCATTAACAGAATCACCCCATTTCCAGACATCGGACATGCCGTACTGACATACACTAAATACAATGTCGCGAGACTGTTGGCGAAGATATTCACCCATTACTTTAAATGGTTTAATAGCGGTATTCAATTCACTACCACCATTGTACGACAAAGACGATACTTTAGTTGGGTCGTTGCCTGGTAAGCCGTTAATAACATTGCCATAACTGCACCAATCGTATTTCAGGTAGTCGAAACCCCATTTAGCATAGCTTTCGGCATCTAATTTTTCATAGCTGTAGCTTCCTGCACAACCGCCACATGTCCATGGTCCGGGACTGGAATAAAGCCCGATTTTAAGGCCAAGGCCATGCACATAATCAGCAAGTCCTTTCATATCTACAAACCTTGAGTTAGGAATAATATTACCAGCCTCATCACGAAACTTGCCACGTATCGACTGGTCTTTGGAATCGCGGTTATTTTCCCAGAAATCGTCAATATTGATATAGGTCCAGCCGTGGTTGATAAGTCCGCTTTTTACCATTGCATCGGCAGCACGTTTCACCTTATCGGCCGAAACTTCATTGGCAAAACAGTTCCAACTATTCCATCCCATGGGTGGGGTAAGAGCTATTTTGTCGCCACATTCTATTCTGAATTTTCTTACAGCCTTGCCTTTTGCATTTTTAGCTTCCAATGTAACGGCATACGTTCCAGCCTTTGAAAGTTTACCGGTGATAAGGCCGGTTTGAGCATTGATTTTTAATCCTTTTGGCAATCCTGAAGCCGAAAAAATCATTGGTCTGTCACCCGTGGCTGTTACCAGGAATTGAAATGGTGAGCCCGGACGCACACCAAAAACTTTGGCCCCGGTAATTTTTGGCTCAGCTTTAGGAGCCGGAGTGAGAATGTATGGTTCGGTTGCTATCGGGCTGTAGGTTTTAAAAGTAGTTACTCCTGCAGTTTCAAATCTTGCATCCACCCAGTCAACGTGGTCGTAATAATTTCCATTGCCTCCATCGGTCACTACCAATTCAAGTTTCCTAACTCCATCAAGCTTTACAGAACAGGGTCTGGCAGCATCACCTAAACGCATTACTCCGCTCGACCATAATTTTTTGTTATCACCATATACAACAAATTCAGCAGCAGGCTCATGACCTGTTACCTCGTCATCAATTCCTACCTGAGCTGTAAACAAAGTTGCTTTTCCTTCAAGTAAAATAGTCAATGAACTCTCGGAATGGCTTCCAAAACCACGCTCGAAAGTTTTACCGGCTATAGTAAGCGGCTTGCCATCAATTGATTTATTTTTCATCGGGACACCATAGCCTTGCGTCGCAGTACTAAGGTCTAGCTGATCAAGCCAGACTGTTTGAGCCGATAACCGACCAATTCCAATTAGGCTGGAAATAATAATAAGACCTGTAATGAGAGTTAATCTAATGTTACTTGTTGTTTTCATTTATGCTTTCTTATTTGATATTTTATTTCTCGTATTTTTAAATTTGTTGTTAAATATTAAATTTCCACCAATCGAAATTAAACAAATCTTTTTCTCCTCTGAACACGAAGAACAAATCGTGAATTCCTTTGATATTCCTGACCTGAGTAGTGACTGTTTTCCAAATATCCCCTTCACCGGAATTATTTACGTTGACTGTTCCCATTATTGGTCCATTTATCTTGTCAGTATGAATTTCAATCTTACCACCCGACAGCGAGGCAACACTAACATCAAACGATGTTGCTCCTTTTGAAAAGTCAACACCTTGAATTTTGATATAGTCACCGTTATGAATAGCGGTCACAAATAACCTGTCAGCTATCTTTTTCCCTTTATCCCATGCCACGTTTCGTTCCCATTCCGTAGCAAATTCCGTTTTGATCCCTTCGCTGAAAGCCATTGTTTCGGCTTCGTTTCTTTGATATGGATTTAAACTGCCAATTTGTTCTACCCCCTTTGTTGACCACCAGGGAGTTTTCAGAATAGTGCCATCGTTGTTGTAGGTCATTTTTTCAGCACATATCGAACGTCGTTCATTATGTTTTGACAATGTTTGTTTCTGAATAGCATAATTAAATCCAAACACATACGCATTTCCTTTGTAGTCGATAATTCCCGGATGGTTTCCCGATGATCTTTCATCCGGATCCATGATGGTTCCTTTACACTTCCAAGGTCCTGTAGGACTATCACTCATAGCATACCCGATACCTTCTGGGCAACAGCGTGATGCCCAGGCCAGATAGTAATGACCATTCTTCTTCCATAACCACGGACCTTCCGTGTAAGAAGCCTCAGGTGGAGTTCCTGTAAAATCAATAGTTGCCACCTGAATGTCGCCCGAAATTGAAATCATGTCTTCATTCAACTTCGCATAATAACATGGGCCATTCCCACCCCAATATAAATAGCCCTGCCCATCATCGTCAATAAATACAGTTGGGTCGTAATCGCCTGGATTTGAACGAAAGATCAGGGGTTTACCAATGGCATCCGTAAACGGTCCATACGGGCTAGTTGATACGGCTACACCAATAGCCATTTTCCCCTGATAAATTGTAGGACAATACAAATAAAACTTCCCTTTTCGGGCAACACATTGTAAAGCCCAGGCACTATGTCCATCGGCCCAGGCAAATGTTCGATAGGGCTCATTAACACCAGCAATTACCCCGTGATCGGTCCAATTCACCATATCCGTCGAAGTGTAAAGCATCCAGTTTAACATTTTAAAACCGAAGGCATCGTCTTCGTCGTGACCAGTATAAAGGAACACCGTATCATTGTAAACCATTGGAGCCGGATCAGCTGTAAATTTCGTTTGAATTATCGGATTATCGGCATAACATGTAATTCCAAAAGTCGTTGCAGCAGACAAAGCTATGCCCGTAACAATTTTTTTATATTCATTTTTTTTCATTCCAAAAGAGTCTAATTATTAATAACCATAATTTTCTTTGTTCCAACAACATACACTCCGTTAGGGAGTCCTAGGGTAGCCTGTTCTCTTTTTACTTGCGTCCGAATCCTTACGCCTAATATAGTATATACATTTACAATTGCGGGTTCAGAAATATCGTCTTGTATATTGTCAATACCCGTCAGGGTGTTGGAAAGATATACCTTATCGACAATAAAAGGACTGCTCCCATTCGACCAGAAACCGGCTATATAGATATGGCTTGGGTCGAGTGCTGTACCATCTGCTTTCTTAGCAGTCTTAAGATTCACTGTTACCTCGCGGCTA
>DATFAW010000397.1:0-3048 GCA_035254165.1 Paludibacter sp. | reverse complement strand
GATACAGAATTATGTATCGGATTTTTTTGTATTTTGAGTATTGGTTGTATTCTAAATTTGTGCTTTGATTTGAAATGATATGTTGGAAGGTATTAATGCGCATGTCACTTTTTTGATACATTTAATGAACATTATAAGATATTCATCTCAACAACATTTTCATTTTCGGGCATTTAACCGTATCTTTGTAACCATTTTCGAAAATAAAAATAATTAGCTAGCAGAATGAGAGAAAACGAACAAATTGTAAATAAGATTGTTGAAGGAATACAAGAACGAAAAGGTAAAAATATAGTGATAGTAAACCTGACCAAATTACAAGAAGCTCCGTGTAGTTATTTTGTGATATGCGAAGGTGATTCAAACACACATGTTAATGCTATTGCGCATTCCATTAAAGATTGGGTTCGTGAACAAATTCAAGTGAAACCGTATGCAACCGATGGTTTTGAAAATTGCGAATGGATAGCGATGGACTATGGACAAATTATTGTTCATGTTTTTCAACGTCCAACTCGGGCGTTTTATGATATCGAACATTTATGGTCGGATGCTGACCTGAAAAGATTAGAGGATGTTCTCTAGTTTTTGTTTGTTTTTTTTGTTGAGCCAAATTAAAACCAATATATAAGTTTTTTGTTTTATCTATAATTAAATAACAAGAACACAATAGTAAAATAATGGAAAATAAAGCACCGAATCAAAATCCGATTAAACCAACAAGTAAATTCCCTAAATTTAATATTTCGTGGATTTATGGTACTATTATATTATTTCT
This sequence comes from Paludibacter sp., assembly GCA_035254165.1. GTDB lineage: Bacteria > Bacteroidota > Bacteroidia > Bacteroidales > Paludibacteraceae > Paludibacter. The sequence continues at coordinate 2,270 of DATFAW010000397.1, read as the reverse complement.
GCTTATTTCATATTTTTTTAAAGAAAATTCTCCGGCAAGAGAAGTTCCTTTTACGACTTTTAAGGAGTATGTAAAACAAGGAATGATTGAAAAGGTAGATGTGTATAGTTCGAAGAATGGAATAGAAGCAAAGTTAATTGATTATACAAAAGTTCCCATAGATACAACTTTTCTTCGAAGAACATTTGGCGCAAATTACAAGGCATTTGCTCTGAATCCAAAGGTTTTGAAAGATTCGCTGACTAGAAAGAATACGCAAACGCTAAAAAAAGTTTATGGTAGCGATTACGAGGCGTATGCCAAAGATCGTCTCATTTCTGTTAGTGTTCCCTCTGAGGAGTTCTCAAGATTTATACAGACTGCTGAGGATAAGTATGGTATAAAGGTTGGTGTTGAATACAAGGATAGTCGGAATTATGTAGATCTTTTTCTTTACAGTATTTTGCCTATACTATTGTTGGTGTTTTTCTTTGTGTTTATGAATCGTCGAATGTCCGGTCAAATGGGCGGTGGTTCAGGTGGTATTTTCAATGTAGGAAAATCTAAAGCACAGCTATTTGATAAAGGTGATACAACTAATAAAGTTACTTTTAAAGATGTCGCCGGTTTAGCCGAAGCAAAACAAGAGATCGAAGAAATTGTAGCATTTTTAAAAAGCCCTGAGAAGTATACTGAGTTAGGGGGTAAAATTCCGAAGGGAGCGTTGCTTGTTGGCCCTCCGGGGACTGGTAAAACATTATTGGCTAAAGCCGTTGCAGGTGAAGCTGATGTGCCTTTCTTTTCCATGTCAGGTTCTGATTTTGTCGAAATGTTTGTTGGGGTAGGAGCATCGCGTGTTCGTGATTTGTTCCGTCAGGCTAAAGAAAAAGCACCATGTATAATTTTTATAGACGAAATTGATGCAGTAGGTCGTGCACGTGGAAAAAACCCGAATATGGGAAGCAATGATGAACGCGAAAATACGTTGAATCAGTTGTTGACAGAAATGGATGGTTTTGGATCAAATAGTGGTGTTATTATTTTGGCTGCCACAAATCGTGCTGATATTTTGGATAAAGCCTTGCTTCGTGCAGGACGTTTCGATCGTCAAATTCATGTTGATCTGCCGGATGTGCATGAGCGAAAGCAAATTTTCAATGTTCACCTTCGTCCGATTAAAATCAATGAAACAGTTGATGTGAATTTCTTATCACGTCAAACTCCTGGATTCTCGGGAGCTGATATTGCTAATGTTTGTAATGAAGCAGCTTTGATAGCTGCGCGTAAAAATAAATCGTTTGTTGAAAAACAAGATTTTTTGGATGCAGTTGATCGTATTGTAGGAGGATTGGAAAAGAAAACAAAGATCACTACTAATGCTGAGAAAAGATCGATTGCATATCATGAGGCTGGACATGCTACCATTAGCTGGATGACTGAACATGCTAATCCGTTGGTGAAAGTCACTATTGTGCCACGTGGCGAAGCGCTGGGTGCTGCTTGGTATTTGCCAGAGGAAAGGCAATTGACCAACCGGGAACATATGTTGGATGAGATGTGCTCGACGCTGGGCGGACGCGCTGCCGAAGAAGTGTTCTTGCATCAAATGTCAACCGGGGCTATTAATGATTTGGAGCGCGTAACCAAACGTGCCTATTCGATGGTTGCTTATTTTGGTATGAGCGATAAGTTAGCCAATATGAGTTATTATGACTCTACAGGTAATTCAGATTATGGCTTTACAAAGCCTTATAGCGAAAAAACGGCAGAATTAATTGATTCGGAGGCGAAGAATATTGTGGCTGTAGAATATGAAAGGGCTAAAAAGATATTGAATGATAATGCTGCAGGTCATAATACGCTCGCTGAACTGCTGATCGAAAAAGAAGTGATTTTTGCTGAAGATTTAGAAAAAATATTTGGGAAACGTCCCTGGACTTCGAGAAATGATGAGCTGATGGCTCAAAATGGAAATGTGGATGGGTTGGATGATGTTAAGCCAACGGTGCCCGAATTGACGGAAAAGACAGAGGAAGAAAAGTCTGCAGAAAGTGCGGAGTAAGTCATGATAAGAAGTAGAATAAGAAAGTAAGCCACTCTAAATGGGTGGCTTGCTTTTTTTTATGATCTTTTGTCTGATGTATAAAACATGTAAAGAAACTTTGTTCGAAATTGTAGCTTTTTTATAAAACGAATAGCTGTAAATTATTCAACTATTATTGAGCCAAACCAAAGGCTGACATTGAAAACTTCAGTAATTGGTGCTTGTGGGACCCAAAAGAATTAGCTAT
>DATFAW010000396.1:0-3666 GCA_035254165.1 Paludibacter sp. | reverse complement strand
GTAGTTAATTACAGTATCGTGAACCGAATACCCGATTACCGTCAGGATGGCTGCTATAAACGCCTGGTCAATTTCCATTGAGAATGGTAAGAAACCATATAGCAACGAGAATAATCCTAAGGTGATAACCGCATCGTGAGCTAAGGAAACAATGGCTCCCAACGCATAACCCCATTCTCTGAATCGAATAAAGATATAAAGACCGATACCCACAATCGCCAGCAGTACTGCCCAAATAGCCGATCTGGTAATATCATCAGCCACGGTTGGTCCTACTTTCTGAGAACTCTTTATGTTTTCCTTGATAAATTCAGCCTTAGTAACAGAATTCTTAAGCAATGGTTTTAAGTTGTCATATAGTTTTCCTTCAATCTCGTTATCGATAGTTGGAGAGTTGTCGTTAATCTTGTATTTTGTAGCAATACGAACTTGTGTATCCGAACCGATAGTAATTACTTGTGGCATATCTCCTTCAAATGCATTGGATAGCAATTTGCGTACATTGTCAGTGCTTACCGGTTTATCAAAAGCAACAACATAGTTACGTCCACCCGAGAAGTCGATACCCAAGCTAAATCCACGGGTAGCAAATGAAATACAGCTGATTAACATCATTGCTGTAGATAAACCATAGAACCATTTACGCAATCCCATGAAATCAATTTTCGTATCCTTGAACCAGTTTTTAGTAACACCGGTAATAAATGAAATTTCTTTTGTGCTTTCGTGGTCAGCATATAAATACAACATGTAACGGGTAAGGAATACTGCAGTAAAGAATGATGTCATAACCCCGATAATTTCAGTCACAGCAAAACCTTTAATAGGTCCTGTTCCAAAATAAGCTAAAATTACTCCGGTAATTATTGTTGTTACGTTCGAGTCGATAATTGCAGAAAGAGCATGTCCGATACCATCGTCGATAGCTTTTCTCATGGTTTTGCCCTTGTTCATTTCTTCACGGATACGCTCATACATAAGTACGTTTGCATCCACCGCCATACCCAATGTAAGCACAATACCCGCTATACCTGGCAAAGTAAGAACTGCACCAAATGAAGATAAGACGCCAAACAAGAAGAATACGTTGATAACTAATGCAATATCAGCAATCAGACCAGGAACGACTCCATAGTACAGAACCATGTATAACAATACAAGGATGAAAGCAATGATAAATGAAATCAAACCGTTATTAATAGCTTCTTGTCCCAGTGTTGGACCTACAATGTTTTCTTGTACAATATGCGCAGGAGCAGGCATTTTACCTGATTTCAATGTGTTTGCTAAATCCTTTGCTTCATCTACCGTGAAGTGGCCGGTGATTTGTGAGCTACCACCATCAATTTCTGTGTTTACAGTTGGGAATGAATAAACATAACCATCCAACGCAATAGCAATTGATTTGCCGATATTGTCTTTGGTCATGCGTGCCCAAATTTTAGAACCTTCCTGGTTCATAGACATGCTTACTTGAGCCTCAGATGAAGTTTGGCTAAAGTCGGCACGGGCATCTGTAATTACATCGCCGCCAAGTGGAGCACGTCCATCGCGGTTAGTTATTTTAATAGCAATTAACTGGAAGATTTCTCCTTTTTTGTCCATCGCTTTTACCGACCATTTCAGACCCAAATCACGAGGTAAAGCTTCTTTAACTTGTTTGAGTTTAAAGTAAGTGTTGATTTGAGCAGTATCCTTGCTGTGAGCATAACCTACAACCGGACCACGGGCAACTTGTCCGCCTTGGGCGTTGATTTGAAGGATAGCAAACAAAGGATTTTCTTTTTTGCCTTTTTCCAACATTTTTGTTGAATCGGCACCTGCAACTGTTTTATTTTGTAATGCCGCTTTCAGACTGTCAACTTTATTTAAAGCAGGAGTTTTCTTTTCAACGGCTTTTGCTGTGGCAGCTGCTTTTGCGGCAGTAGTATCTTTGGCTACTGCAACTCCTCCGTTTGCTTGCAAAGTAGCAAGTACCTTGTTGGCATCAGAGATATTGTTGATAATTTCGTTTAAATCATAAGTTTCCCAGAATTCGAGGTTCGCAGATCCTTGAAGCAATTTGCGCACACGGCTAGGTTCTTTAATACCCGGAAGTTCAACCAAAATACGTCCGTTACCCAATTTCTGAATGTTCGGCTGAACAACCCCGAAACGGTCGATACGTTGACGTAGGACGTTGAATGAATTTGCAATGGCACCATCAACTTCTGTTTTCAATACTTTCACAACGTCAGCATTCGATGTTGTCAATGAAATTTTATCTTTCAATTCAAAAGTACTGAAGATAGTTGCTAACTTGGCTTGCGGATCAATCTGTGTATAAGCCTTAACAAACAAATCGATGTATGATATCTGACTGTTAGTTTTTTGAAGCTCAGTAGCTTTTGCCAAAGCTTGATTGAAATTAGCGTTGGTGTTGAAATCGGATAACGAACGAATAATATCGGCAACCGATACTTCAAGTGTAACGTTCATACCACCTTTCAAGTCAAGACCAAGTGCAATTTCTTTTTCACGACACTCTTTTAGTGTGTATCCTAACCACACTTTTTCGCTGGCAAGAGAGTCTAAATAGTTGAACTCTTTCATTTTATCCCCTTTGGCGAATTCTATTGCCTTGGTGTTGTAATGGCTAGTAACAACGGTAAACGAAAGATAGAATATACACACTAGGGTGAGCGCTAGTGCGAAAATCCTGACAAGTCCTTTGTTTTGCATGGAAAATTTATTTAAAATAAGACATTAATTATTTCGATTTTTTTAAAGAGCTGCAAATATAGCATTTTTTTTATTACAAACATAAGAAAATGACACTCAGAAGTTGGTTTGCTAAAATAAATGCAAAATAATGTTCGTGAATCTTCTCAAATCAGTTTTCCGGGTATGTTTTGCTGACTTTTTGTCAACCTTTTCGTGGCTTTTCAATAATGCAATAATGCAAATATGCTTTAAATCAGTTTTGTAGCAGTCTCTGCTTATGTTTATCAAAAACTTTTTTGATAAAGACTTGCCAATTCGGAAAAAAGCAGTACTTTTGCACCTACAAAATATCGCGGAGTGGAGCAGTGGTAGCTCGTTGGGCTCATAACCCAAAGGTCGTTCGTTCGAGTCGGGCCTCCGCAACCAAAAAGATTGGCTGTTTCATTCTAGAGGCGGCCAATTTTCGTATAGATTGATTTGTATTTGGCTGGGATTACAAGCATGTTTATAGTTTATGTTTTGCATAATTGTCACTTGGGTAAAATCTATATCGGATTTACGTCTGATTTGAATAATCGTTTGATTGCGCATAATCATCCGGATAACAAAGGTTGGACAAAAAAATATCAACCTTGGGAGGTGGTTCATACTGAACAGTTTGAATTAAAACAGGATGCATTGCTCCGGGAAAAGCAGCTTAAGTCTGCAAGGGGAAGAGAATTCATCAGGAAATCGATCTTAAAATAGAAATAGCTCTTTGGGCTTATATCCGCCAGCTGGCGGACGTTCGTTCGAGTCGGGCCTCCGCAACCAAAAAGATTGGCTGTTTCATTCTAGAAGCAGCCAATTTTCGTATAGATTGATTTGTATTTGGCTGGGATTACAAGCATGTTTATAGTTTATGTTTTGCATAATTGTCACTTGGGTAAAATCTATATCGGATTTACGTCTGATTTGAATAAT
>DATFAW010000395.1:0-3114 GCA_035254165.1 Paludibacter sp. | reverse complement strand
AAAAGGAAGTTAACCGAACATATTGGGATATTCATTTCTTTGATGTACTTTTGTTGAGTAAATAAAAATACAATGTTTAAAAAGTCGAACATACTTATACGAAATAAACGCGCCACTTTCGATTACGAGATTCTCGATCGGTTTGTAGCCGGGATTCAACTATATGGAACTGAAATAAAGTCGATAAGAGACGGTAAAGCCGGCTTGAACGACACTTACTGCACATTTATCAACAATGAATTGTGGGTAAGGAACATGCATATTGCTACTTACTTTTTTGGCACTTACAACAATCATGATGTTCGCCGCGACCGCAAATTATTGCTAACCAAACGGGAATTGAATAAGCTGATTCGCGGAACCAAGGAAACCGGGAACACAATTATTCCCACCAAATTATTTATAAACGACAAAGGCCTGGCCAAGTTAGAAATTGGGCTGGGAAAAGGAAAGAAAACCTACGATAAGCGGCAAACATTGAAAGAGAAAGAAGACAAAAGAAGCATTGACAGAGCCATGAAGGCATAAAAAAAGAGCGAATTATTTCGCTCTTTTTTTATTGTCGGGCTTATGATGTTTGGAATAGACAAACCGCTTGATTTTATGCGAAGCCGTCTTTTCAAAAGGCTCTTCCATAATGTCAATACGTTTAATTTGAGAAACACGATTCAGCTTCTCGTTCAACTCCTTCATAAAATGTTGTTTCCATATTTTATGCTTTTCTTTTTTATCTTCAATCACCGATTTAAAATGCCCAATTGCTTTTTCTAACTCTTCGATATCTAATAAAACTTTTGCAACTAAAAATCCATCTTCCTCCATTACAAGCGATTCAACAACCAGTTTGTGATTATTTATTATCGTCTCGATATCTTCCGGATAAATATTTTCGCCGCTTGCCCCCACAATTGTATTTTTAATCCGCCCCTTAATATATAGGCGCTTATGCGAGTCGAACCGACCATAATCGCCAGTTTTAAACCAACCATCTTCCGTGAGTACTTCAGCGGTTGCTTCCGGATTTTTATAATATCCTTTCATCACATTCGGTCCTTTTGCCCAAATCTCTCCCACTCCTTTTTTATCCGGATTATCAATTTTCAGTTGAACTCCCTGAACGGCAAAACCAGTTGATTGCAGTTTAGTTTGATGAACTCCTGCACCCGCAAGCAACGGAGCGGTTTCGGTCAATCCATAACCAATGGCATACGGAAATTTACCTTCTTTCATAAAACGTTCAACGCGCGAATCGAGCTTAGCACACCAATTCCGAAGAACTTCAATCTGTCACCAAATGTTTGATATAATTTCTTTCCGGCAATTCGGTGAATGATTTTTCGAAAAAGTGGGGTTTTATAGATCATTCGTTTGAACTGATTTCCTGCAAATTTACTCTGAATCTGTGTTTTGTAGAGCTTCTCCATGATAAGTGGTACGGAGAGCATCATAGTTGGACGAATTTTAGCTAAAGCAGGCAATAATGCTGCAGCCGTAGGAGGTTTTTCAAGATAATATATGGATGCGCCATACATAATCGGATAAAGCATTCCTATCGAATTTTCGTAAGTATGTGATAGCGGTAATAATGATAGAAACACGTCCGTTTTTGAAATAGACTGAAAAGTATAAGATTGCATAGCCACAAAAGTTATGCTTTTATGTGACAGCACAACGCCTTTTGACCGCCCAGTAGTTCCGGAAGTATAAATAATGGCAGCCGTATCATCTTCTTTTACAGTAATCTTTGGGAAGTTCAATTCTGTTGTAACTTTTTCAGTACCGGTTAATAGCGTAAAATCATCAACCAAAATGGTTGCTTCTAACAACGGCAATTCTAATCCTTCAATCCGGGAAGTCAATCGCTCGCTAACGAACAAAGCTTTTGACTCAGAATGAACCAACACATTTTCTATTTCTTCGCGTGTAAAATCTGGTAGAATTGGAACAATGATCAACCCTTTAGACACAACTGCGAAGTAAGCAATAACATAATTGGGCATATTGTGACTCAACAATGCCACTTTATCGCCTTTTTTTAAACTTAATGAAAACAACAAGTTAGAAATTTCCTCTATTTTCCGGCCAAGTTCTGTATAAGTAATTGGTTTTCCATCAACGAAAGAAACCGAAGGCATCCCGGCAAAATTCCTTACGGAGTAATCAATCAAAGACTGAAGCGTAAGCGGTTTTGGTTCAATTTTTCTATTCATCTAACATGTGTTATCTCAGAATGTATCCTTGAAAATGAATTTGAAACAAAGATAAGGCATATAATTGAGAACGGTACTGATTTTATATTTTCTTGAAGAAGTGAATTTACTTGATTATTCTACGATTTATAAAGAATAAATATGCACGGTCTTTTGTTTAAATCAGGAAGTTTTCCTTTCCATTCCTTGACCGTTTTCGTTTTAATAAATTCAGTTTCGAGGGTAATGTCGGCAGCAATGCACAACCGGGTTGCAGGCTGGCAGGAATGCAAAATATCTTCAACCATTTTCATGTTCCTGTAAGGTGTTTCGATGAAAATCTGGGATTGGTTTTCTGTATAAGCTCTTGACTCCAGTTTTTTTAAAGCCTTGGATCTATCAGCCGGTTGAATTGGTAAATAACCAACAAAGGCAAAGCTCTGTCCGTTAAAACCGGAAGCCATCAGTGACAACAAGATGGAAGAAGGACCCACGAGCGGAACAACGGTGAAATTTTGTTTTTGTGCAATAGCAACAACATCAGCGCCCGGATCAGCAATGGCCGGACAACCGGCTTCTGACAATACTCCTATATCATTTCCATCGAACATTGGTTTTAAAAAACCGCTCAATTCTTCGGGCGATGTATGCTGGTTGAGAATAAAGAAAGTCAGGCTATCAATGTCGATAGCCGGATTCATCTTCTTCAGGAAACGACGGGCAGTACGCACATCCTCGACAATAAAAAACCGCAACGCCGAAACAATTTCGGTATTTTGAGCTGGTAAGATGCGATTGAAATTGCACTCGCCAAGCGAAGTAGGAATTAAGTATAATGTTGACATATTATCAGTGAACAGTTAGGAGTAAACAGTTATCAGTTTCATTACTGTTAATGCCTGAATAACGTTGACCGTTTTGTTAC
>DATFAW010000394.1:0-2010 GCA_035254165.1 Paludibacter sp. | reverse complement strand
AAAAAAACATTTGACAAAATGGTAAATCTTGTTCACAACCACTAAAAGGTGTGAATATTCGCACTGTTATTACTGTGATTATGTAGTAAAATGGGAGAAAATAACTAATCCCCGTTAATAAACAGCATAATTGTGAACAATTTCCAAACAAATAGTGTTAACATTGTTAACCTCGTTCCCTTGTTTTCAATGCTGTATTATAATGAAATAAATTATGGGGGTTTGAGGTGATTAAGAGATGGAACAAACATTAAAAATAACAAACGTTTTATCAGATCCAACAAGGTATTACATCTATCAATACATCACTAAACGTCATCAAGAAGTAACTGTACAAGAAGTAGCTGACAATTTTAATATTCATCCAAACGTAGCAAGACTTCATTTATCTAAACTAGAAGATGTAAACATGCTTGCCTCTGAAACAAAAAAGACTGGTAAAGGTGGAAGACCTAGCAGATTATATCGCCTTTCCGACGATGTTATTCAATTGCATTTCCCGTTCCGTGACTATATGCTCTTATCAAAAGTAGCAATTCAAACAATGCTTTCTCTTGGTGAAGAAGGTAAGGAAGCGCTTTATTTAACAGGTAAAAGATTTGGAGCAGAAATAGTTGAACAAGAAATGGCTAAAAAATCAATTCAAGGTAACACTCTAGAATTCGAACAAAAACTTAATCTATTAAAAAGTGCTTCAACACTTGCCGGTTTCTATCCAGAATTTGAAACAAATGGGGACAAAACAAAGATTTATTTTCAAATTTTTAATTGTCCATTTAAAGAAGTGGCACAGGATCATACAGAAGCAGTATGTAATATGCATTTTCAATTCCTTAAAGGGATGTTTGAAGCCCTATTTGACAACATTGAACTAATTGGAAGCGATAATATCATTTCTGGTTGTGAGACATGTTCCTATCAAGCACTTGTCACAAACTGATAACAAACTACTATTAAACTGTTATTTACATTTTAAATACTTTTATCTTATAATATTGTTATGGTGGGTATTGTAGGGTAAAAGGAGGGACACAAATGGATCGCATGTTTAGAGTATTGGGATTTTGGACTGGCAGTTTTACAGTTATGTTTTATTTAGGAGACATGCATAAAACATCAATGCTATTTCTTGCCCAAACTGCAATTTTTGTTCTGTTAAGCTATTTAAAACTTTCCGAACGTGTATATATGTATGTATTCGGAGCCTATTTAACTATTTTCTTCGCAGGCTTTACATATTATACTAATTTCCTAATGCCATTAGGCGGAGGACATTGACAATTTTGAAACGATAAAAACGCCGATTCTCGGCGTTTTTTCTTTTATCCCGCATTAACGGGCAGTAAGCCCCCACTTCAGGATTATAGGAACTAAAAAGGATAAGTGGGGGACCAACTGCCCCTAAAAGCCCGATTGGTTCAACTAACAATCAGTGGGGGATGTAACCCCCCCACTGATTGAAGTTTCACTTTATCTATTCAAAAAGACTTTCAATATTTTTAACATCCATATCCTTTTGTTGAATTAACACATGAAAGTAGGTACTCATCCCATTCGGCATAATTAGGCTGCGAATCGCCCGATTTCGTTTACTCACCTCTGAAAATGGGTTTGGGTCATAATGGTTTTGTAATTCTGTCAAAATACCAGTTTTCAGTAAAAATTCATCCTGTCTTAGTTTCTTTATCATGGATAAATTCACCTGTTCACCTTTTTTCATTAACCAATCAAAATGAATATGTGAGGTAATATCCATTTCACCCGGATTCTCGAGGACGTTGTCAATCAGTTTGTGTTGGAAATACCCTCTTAAGCTTCCCTTCCTCCGTGCTGGCTCCATCCATTCCTCAATGGAGTAACCGTAATCAACCGTTACAACAAATCCTTTATGTAAAGTTTCAGAAATATCCTTAATCATCTCACCCATAACAATCGGAATTTCCATCCTTTGGCCCTGATTTAGAGTAATCTGATTTTCTTGTAGAAATTGCAAAATAGCCTTATTGGTTA
>DATFAW010000393.1:0-13723 GCA_035254165.1 Paludibacter sp. | reverse complement strand
TGCAATAGTAATAAATATTTATTGATAAACAATAAAAATAAGTCTTTTTTCGGAAAAAAGTGAATTGTGAGTGCTGAGTGGGCAATGGGGATCTGTACAGGTTATCTATAAGACAGACATCTCCGGATTCCCTGCCATTGAGCCCCTGTAACATACCGGATCTGCCCTGATCAACACCCAAAAACCAGCCTGTTGCAACGTATTGATAATCCGCAGGTAACCCGTAGATAACCCGCAGATAACCCGCCTCTTTAAAAGGATGGGTTATCCGGGTAAATTGTATGTATAAATCACCTGTTATGGCTGGATAGGCACCCTGTGAGCGTGCGGGAGGGGTAGTGGCATTGGTGAAGCAGGCAGCACTGTGTTAAACTTGGCGATTATCAGGTAGATAGGGTATGATAGACTGGTAAGGCTGATGGTACAGCAGGTATCGCACGGTTTTTGCAGGGGTGTTGTGTATAGAAGTACCCAGGTAGTATTGGCCATTGGTTTTGTAAAATCTAATAAGGTTGATTCTCAATGGATTGGTAATGCTTTAGTACTTCTAAACGAAGAGTGCCTGCTGGGAGACGCTTTGTGAAGGGGATTAGCACTACAGCATTCGATGGCCTGTACTATAATTTTCTCTATATTCATTTGCGATAGTTATACATGCAAAGCCGGACTAAATAGCGGTACCAGTGCAATAGTTTAGCGGGTATAACCAGGTTGTGCGTCATACATTGCTCGTTCTCCTAATTTCAAGTGGCCCCAAACTTTAAACAATGAAAAGATCCTGTTTTCTTCTTTCGCTTATGATTTTTACAGCGATAGCTGCTTCTGGACAATCGAAACAAAAAATAATTGATGATTATTTTAACGCATTGGTTAAAAACCAACAATTTAGCGGCAATGTTTTAGTAATTGAGAACAACAAAATTGTGTATGAAAAATCTTTTGGGTATGCTGATTACACCACCAAAACACTGAATACACCAGGCATTACTTTTCCTATTGCAAGTATTTCAAAGATCCTTACAGCAACAGCAATTCTTCAGTTAAAAGAAAAAGGGTTATTGAAAATAACAGGTGCCGTTACCCAATATTTACCAGAATTTCCTTATTCTGAGATAACCATCAGGCATTTGCTTTCGCATACTTCGGGACTACCACCTTACAATGCATTTTTTGACAAAGACAAAAAAGTAAACCCGGATAAAGTTTTCACAAACAAAGATTTTTTACCTGGAGTTATCGCAAATAAACAACCTTTAATTTACCAGCCTGGCGAAAATGGGAACTATGACAATATAAATTTTCTGGTATTAGCTCTGATTGTTGAGAAGATTTCCGGGCTTCCTTATAAAACGTATATTGAAAAAAACATTCTTAAACCTGCGGGAATGAATGAAACCTCATTCTTTCCCTTGCCCCAACAATTCAGCGGAGCCCAATTTAAAAACTACGCCTATCCACATGTGTATTTACATATGTATGACACCATACCTGTAAAATCCAATTCCATTCCTTATGTAAGGGAGTATTGGCATTCATATGGTTTTAACGGGTTTGGCGATTATATAAGCACAATCGGAGATTTATGGAAATTTGACAATGCCATGTATCATCATACATTACTCAAACAGCCAACTTTAGACGAAGCATTTGTACCAACAAAACTGAATAATGGCCAGGTAAATAAAGATGTATTTGGGTTAGGATGGGAAATCGAGAAGGATTCTACGATGGGGAAATTGGTATATCATAGTGGAGCTGCTATGGGGTTAAGTTCCAATATTCTCCGGAATGTTACCAAACAGCAAACCGTTATTTTATTTGATAATACACATTTCAACGCCCATGAGAACGCCACAAAAGTAATGATGCTTTTAAACGGGAAAAAGGTAGATCTGCCAAAAAAAAGCGTGTCCAGGATTTATGGAACTATTTTGTTTAATAAGGGCCCGGTTGAGGCTAAAAAAGTTTTGGAAACCTTACTGAAAGACACTGCTGATTACTACATGAGCGAAGACGAGATGAATTCTTTGGGCTATGATTTTATGGGAAGCAGCAACCCTTATCATTTACCCGAACAGCATTTTTATAAACAAGCCGTTGAGACACTCAAAATAAATGTTGAGCTGTTTCCCGGCAGTTGGAATGCCTACGATAGTTACGCCGAGGCGCTTTTAGGTAACGGGCAAAAAGAAGAAGCCATTAAAATGTATAAAAAGTCGATAGAATTAAATCCTAAGAATGAGGGTGGGAAAAAAGTATTGGAAAAACTTTTGCAATAAAATCTACATCAAGGTATAGTGGTACGAACGCAGAACCATAATATTTGCCAAAACGTGGATAGAAACGATAACATCAGCCCAGTGCCGGCAGCAGCAACAGTTCTGGCTCTGGGTTGTATGTTCAGCTTTAGTTTTTAACTGCCATAACTTATTTTCAATTGGGCATTTGTAACGGGCTGGGCAATCAATGAATTTCCTGCCTTCGTAAATACCCGAAAGTTGTGTTTAGCGGGGGAAGGTTATTGTGCCTTGGTTTTATCAAAAAATGACCGGTTGAACTGTTTATTTTAATTAACTTTTTTACCTAACCATTAATAATGATTGTATGAAATTCTTTGCACTTGCGATCTTTTTGCTGCCGATCACTGTATCGGGACAAACAACAACTGATTATCAATTTGCCATGGTAAAGTTTCAAAAATTGTATAATGCAGGGCAGGGCGATAGTATCAATGCCCTCTTTGGACACAGGCCGGCTGAAATGAAATCCAGTAGACCTTTATGGACGAATGCCGAGAATGCAGCACTGCTGAAAGAATATGGAACACTGACATCTTTTCAATTTATCGGAATTGATCGTGCGGATCCTGATAATGTATACGTTTATAAAACAGTTTTCAGCAAAGCAGGTACAAAAACCACCAGCCTGACACTGTACAAAGATCTTTCTGTAGGTACGTTTCGTTTTATCACAACTTCGGAAAGCATAAGTGATTTAGTAAGGAAATCTAAAGGCGGTCACTAGTTTTTGTTTCCTTCTTTGAGGAGTTTCCCGCTAGGGGACTCTTCGCTTTGTATTACTATCCACCCATGTTACACTAAAATACCTGCCGGAAGCATATCCGCTCCGTACGGTACAACAGATTTTCAGAAATGCGAAGCATAATACAGGTATTGTAAAAGAGGTGGGGCTGCATAGTTTGCGACACAGGTTTGCCACCCATTTGCTGGATAAGGGAACAGCTATCGGTATATAAAAGAATTACCGGGCCATTTTGCCATTAAAATAACAGAACGGTATTTGCACGTAAGCAAACGCCGGTTAGTGAATATGGTGAGTGCGCTAAAAACAAACAAATTGATTGGTAACGGTAACGCCATGAATGACAATACAAAAAGTATAACTGTATTTATGTTACCACAATACAAAAAGCATCATGATAACGCATTGGGTCTGAGAGCCTTTTTGTTTTGATAATTTTTGGGGAATGACGTATATTTAAGAGTTGTGTGCTATACTATCTATGATCAATCCCTTTAGAAATCACTTAAATTCATATTTTGAAACCATTACCGATTTCAAGCATACTGCAAATCGACTGAATAAAGTCTTGCTCAAGGACGTTGAAACTTACACCGCTGACGGGGCAAGCTACTTTTCAGGAACTGCACTTGTTATTGGTGACTGGAGTGGCCCCACTGATAGAGGTTGGAAAATTAATTTTCATACGGGTATTCTTAAGTCAACAATTAAAGAACACTATGCAAGTGAAATTAATTCAGTACTCTCGAGAGAGTTTGGGTTGGCATTCGCACAATGTTTCGAAGCTCTTGAAAGGTTTTTGAAAAATATTGCTCGGGAAAAAGGAAAAATCGACCCAGAATTTAAGGAATTAATGTCAGGCAAAAAGTATTCAACAGGAGACAGCCTTAAAGGGGGTGACGAAATTTTTTATTTGATAAAAAAAGCTGGTGGCTTAAGGTTTAAGGAGTATTCTAGTAGCAACAACCACAATTTTAAGTTCAAAGAAGTATTCACTATTTTTTCTGAGGCTCGACATGCAATTACTCATTCGATGGGTCAATTGAAAGTCGCCAAAATCCCGTCGACCAATTATTATAAATTACTTTTTGAACACATGTTTCCGTTGAATAAGTTGACCGGCGATAAAGTTTCTTTAGCATTAGACTATAAATCTTTAGATAGACTTTTAAACTATTTTGCTGAATTTGGATATCAGATATTTAAAATCTTCAGCGAGCAAGAAAATTACGACTGGAAGATTTGAATAACGAAATACTCACAGAATATTCAGTTTTGCGGCAGCGGGGGCGACGCAAAGCGTCGGTCATCACCTGTAATTCTATTTAGCTTTTGTTCCGGATGCCATTTTTGAATTAAGCTTTTGGATAAATTTTTAACTTTAGTATCACCGTTCAGCACTCGTCGCTAGGGACGACGTAAAACAATTGCCCCGCCGACCGCAAAGCTGTGAACGTTAGCGGTAAAGCAAAGTGACACCTTGCATTTAGAAACGAAGTTTCAGAAAACCTAACAAAGTGTCACTTTCCTCATTTTTAATTACGCATTAAACACAGGTTTCGATAGAAAGTAAACTGCTTTTCTAACTGGTAAAACGCGTTTTTCGTTTCTGTTTCCATTTCGGAGTTTTTAATGAATTCAAAAACCGCCTCGCCTGTGGCAACCAGTTCCTCGATTGGACAATTCAGATTGTGCGGAGGTAAAATGGATTGCTTCAACTCTTCTGCTGAAAAGCTCTGGAACATGGTTTTTGCAGTGTTTCGTTCTGCAGGCGTTGTTGACAGGGAATTATTGCTTCCCTGTAAATTGGTTTGTTCTGTGTAAGTCATAACAGTAAATTTTTAAAGTAGCCAAAAAAATACGGTTTGGCCTTTCCCGTTGACTTACACCTTAAAGGCAGTAGACCCATTACAAGTCTACACGGGGGTACCAAACCGCGTATCTTAATTTGATCTCGCCTTTAAGAATGTAAGTCAAGACAAAAATACATCAAGCCGGAATGTTGGACAATATGCAACTTTTTTCTATGCCGGTCAAAAATTTGAAATTGCCAGGCATTTGTCTCTTACAAGAGGCTTTGCAAAAGTCGGGCGACAAAACAGACCCATCGGCTATAGGATTTCTGACCAAACTTCAGTAATTTGACTTTAACTAATCGGGTTTTCAGTGGCTAAGCCAGCGACAGGATGCCTCCCCCAACCTTTGCAAAGCCCTAAGCGTTAGCGGCAATTTTAATCGTTTACAGCCAAAGAAGTGAAACAAATAAAATTATTCATACTATTTATTCTTATTGGGCCAGCATGCCAGAATCAATTTCTAAATGATAAACATTCAGCAGACATGAATAAGTTTACTCAAATAGATAAGAAATTAAACAAATTAGCTAGGCAACTCGGGACAACAGTGGCTACGTCTGGAGGTGGGCACAGCTTCGATGAAGTAGTTGTTCCGAAAGACAAACTTGAGATGCGACGAATTGTGTGGATAGAAGGCTCTATTGGAAAAGGAATAGTAATTGATCAAAACTTCGAAAACAGGAATATTGATGTGCCAGATTGGGATTTCATGAATATTGCATGGCTCACAGAGGGAGGATCGAGTGCAAAAGGGCGACCATTTTGGCAAACAAGGCTTTTGAAAAAAGTTAAGCTTGCCCAAATAGAAAAAAATATCGATCAGCTATTAAAAAAATCTATAGATAATTTGAAGGCAATAAAGGAGAGTGATCTGGGTTACAACTAAACAAGAGAAACTGCCACTAACATCGGCTTTGCAAAAGTTGAGCCGACAAACATAGCCCATTGGCTATAGGAATTCTTATCCGGCTTCAGTAATTTGGCTTCTGCTAATCGAGTCAACAGTGGCCAAGCAAGCGACAGAATATATTTCCCAACCTTCGCAAAGCCCTGACCGTTAGGGGCAATATATAACAAGCAAAATGACCACAACTTCATCGGATTTAGGCACATCACTGGTCGACTCAATCTCGAGTGATAATATCAAAGAGTTATCAATTGATGTTGCGGAAACTGCTTTAGATGCATTTCTAAATGAAGGATTATTGAAGGAAATACCCTTTTTCGGTCTTTTTTACAAAGGTTATAAAAGTGTTCTTGGAATACGAGAAGCTATATTCTGCAAAAAAGTTCTTACTTTCTTAAAGGAATTAGATTCTATTCCGAAAGAGCAAAAGAGAAAATTTACAGAAGAACTACAGCATGAAAAAGATGCAAAACAAAAAGTAGGCGAGAAAATAATCGTTCTTCTTGAGCAATTAGACGATATAGAAAAAGCAAAGCTCATTGGAACCTCTTTTAGAAACTATATCAATGGCGAAATCTCACACGATGTCTTCACCAAACTATCTTTTATAGTTCAAAAAGCTTTTTTACCAGATCTGCTTTTATTTAAAACAGGCAAATATTACTCAAGTTTATTACAAGAACAATTTGCTTCGCTCGGACTAATGTCGATGAAATTAAAGAATAATGAGCACGAAAAATTCATAAGGGAATATACTTTAGGTAAAAAAACAGGATTAGACAAAATTCCACCAGTCGTGAACTATGAGATAAATGAAACTGGGAGATTGTTTATCAAATATTGCTTTGATTGAAGATACTGCGGCTAAAGGCGAACTTTTGTACTTGGCCCATCAGCAGTTGGATTTCTGATCAAGCTTCTGTAATTTGGTTTTAACTAATCGGGGCTTTAGTAGCCAAGCAAGCATAATGATTTCTCCACTGCCCTTCGTAAAGCCCATAACGTTACCTGTAATACGTTGAGCATTCCTCATTATGAAACACATCATTTTTACACTACTTTTCACTTTGACACTTTTTCACTGTCAGTCTCAGGACCTATTGCCGTTTCGGGTGGACACTCTTTGGGGTTACAAAGACCAACAAGGGATGGTACAGATTGAGCCTCAGTTTCAATACGCCACAAAATTCATAGGAAATGTTGGCATTGTGGCTAAAAATGAAAAATTTGGAGTTATTGACAAAAAGAACAATCAAATCATTCCTTTTCATTACGAGTTTTTGCGAGTATTGGACACAACAGAATTTTTATTTGGTTATAGAGCCAAATATTTCGGCGAATACATTATGGGAGTAATGACCCAAGACGAAAAAATAAAAATCCCAGCAGAGTACAGTTATATAGCTAAGTACCGAAACGCTTACACAGTAACAAAGAATTATGACAACATAATTGGGCAAAGCAACGTCGGTGAAGTTCGGTCTGTGGTAAGCAAGTATGGAATGTTTAGCAGCGATGGGAAATTGTTAATCCCTTGTAAGTTCAGTTCTATAAGTTGGTTAAATGACACTTTACTTATGGTAGACAGTGCATTACTTTCAGCAGAAGGGAAGTTCTTGATGCCAAACAATGCTTTATTTAATGTCAATGGCAAGCAACTCACCGAGTTTAAATATAGAGTCTTCGGAAAATTTGCTGAAGGAGTAGCAAAAGCGAGGATCGATAATAAATTTGGGTTTATTTTTCCAAATGGTAAAGTTGCAATTCCTATTGAGTTCGATTTCTGTGAAGACTTCAGTAGTGGTTATGCACTTATTAAGCAGAAGAACAAGTGGGGCGCAATCGATAAAAATGGGAAAATTGTTATTCAGCCAGCTTTCGATTACAAAGAAGTAAAGGCAGCTCTTGAAGAAAAGTACAGCAGGTAACATTGGCTTTGCAAAAGCTGGACTGACGAATATCGCCCATCAACCGTAGGAATTCTGACCCGGCTTCAGTAATTTGGCTTCTGCTAATCGAGTCAACAGTGGCCAAGCGAACGACAGAATATAACTTCCCAACCTTCGCAAAGCCCTGACCGTTAGTGGCAAGTTTAACATGACACAACCACAGAATGAATTACGAAGAAATTGCCGAAAAAATAATTGGACTGAAAAATGCAGACTTAGCATTAAGGGACAAACTTATTAAAAGCGGACAAATAAGCGACGGATACAATGAAGAAATGCAAGAATTGCACAACAGAAATGCAAAAATCTTAAACGAAATAATTGACATAATCGGATATCCGACAGCCGATAAAGTAGGCAAAGAAGCAAGTGAAGCAACTTGGTTGGTTATTCAACATTCTATCGGACAACCTGACTTTATGAAAAAGTGCGTGAAATTGTTGGAAATTGCTGTTAGTGAAAACAAAGCCAACTCAAAAAACCTGGCTTATTTGGCTGACCGGGTGGCTATATGTGAAGGGAAAGCACAACTTTACGGAACTCAATTTGACTGGGATGAAAACGGAGAATTAAGCCCAAACGATTTTGACGACTTGACAAAAGTAAACCAAAGGCGAAAATCTATCGGACTCAACTCACTCGAAGAACAGACTGACATTATACGGAAACAAGCGAAAAACGAACATCAGACACCACCAACAGATTTTGAAAAGCGAAAAAAGGAAATTGAACAATGGAAAAAATCAGTTGGTTGGACAAAATAAAACCAGCCACTAACATCGGTTTTGTGTTATGCCGGCTGACACTTCTCGCCTAAACGTTTGTAATTCTATTTATCTTTAGTAAGTTATTTGGCTGACGGACTTTGAATACCGGCACAGCAGCAGGCCCTCACCGTTACTAGCAATGTTACACCACCGTCTAATAATGACAAATAGTAAAGCCATGGGGTAACAGTTTATTGCCGACTTTTATAGTAAAATATATCAGGTAATTAAATACAACAAGCGAAAGAGTATGATTAAGACAGAAGACATAACCCGGTTTGCTCCAGAACTATATATTCCCAATGGAACAATAGAAATTGATTTTTACAAAAAGTTCGGAGCAACTGAAAATTTCTGCTTTCGTAACGATGATGGAAGCATTCACGTTGCTGAATTAGAAATTAATGGGGCCATTTTTCATGTTCACGAAACCATGCGTGACGCTCTTGAGCCAATCAGTGCTAAAGGTGTTACATCGGTTATTGGCCTGTTTGTTCCTGATGTAGAGGATGTAATGCAAAAAGCCATTCAGGCGGGAGCAACAGAAATTAACCCTACCACAGACCATGATTATGGTTACAGGCAAGGCATGTTTAAAGATCCTTTTGGACATTATTGGCAAATACAGAAAAAAATCTGAAAGCACGGCAAACAAAACTACTTGTAACATGCGGTTGTATGCCAATTGGGCTCGACAAGCAGTACTTAATTTTTGTACTTAATTTGAGCAGTATAGTTTCAATCTGCAGCGGCACCATCAGACCGGATCCTATTTCCCCACCTGCATATGGCCCTGCCCGTTGTGCGTAATGTTTTTGGCAAAACTTCAATATTTCGAAGAAATGAGTGAAAACCCGATTATAAACTGGTTTCAAAGTGATGATGAACTATGTAACATCGTAAATCGTATAGCTGCAGCCGGCAAAAGTTTGGAAGAACAGGCATTAGAAGCTTTTCATCAGCTTTCATCGCATTTCAATCTTCCAAAATATCCTGAAGATATTTCAGAGCAGGATTATGAACGGTTTGATGAGATGGGCGTAGATGATCCGCGATCGGTTTTTCAGGAAGCAACAATTTTCAAATATTTAGAACCGGAGGAAGATCCAAGAGGGATTGTAATGGTTGCGTTATATAATGTAAAAAATGGAATATTTAGCGATGTAAATAAATGTGCAGAAAAGCACTTCGGATCAGTGCCGAAAGAATATATGTTTTGCTATGTAGGAGATGGATTTGCCGGAAGGCTTCACTTTCTTAAAACCGGCGAATCTTGGTTTAACATACCTGGCGTTAAGTCTGCAACCAAAGTGATCAATCACTGAGCACTAAGCACAACAGTACCTTTGCGAAAGCTGGGCGATCAAATATGGCCAAGCGGCTGTAGGAATTCTGGCCAGGCTTCAGTAATTTGACTTTAATTAACCGGATTTTAGTGGCCATACCAACAACAAAACTTCTTTCCCAACCTTCGCCAGGCACGAAGGCTAACCGCAGGTATATGGAAACTTTTCCTTTTTGAATCATATTTAAACAATGAATCACTTAGTATTTCTTTTGGCTATCACTTTATTGAATTCATTCGGGCAAACCCATCCGGTTGAGATTCAAAAACATACGCAGGATTCAATTGTTTATGTTCAGAAATCTATTGAGTTCATTAAGAAAGTAAAGGGTAAAGAGCTTGCTGATTCCAGGTTTATATTGGTTGACAAACCATTTGCATTTAATTATTTCAATTGTTTGGAAAAACTGTTAGCTGATTCCATCACTTTTTCAAGTGCTGAGCTAGACCTGATCCGGCAAAAAAAATATCCATCAGTTACACGTTGGAGTGAGTCATTTTTCCCTGCTGTTACATTAATTAGCGGCGATACAATAGATTCCATATTTAAAAAGAAAACCGATGGCTGGAATTATTTCTATAAGAATATCGGGGGAGGCTTCGGCCGTTTCTCCATGCCTATATTTCTCAGAAATGATACCTATTGCATTTTCTATGCTGATCAGAGTTGTGGATGGCTTTGTGGTGAAGGGCAACTGATCTTATACAAAATGAATAATGGTAAATGGGAAGAAATACGCAGCTACTGTAGCTGGATCAGTTAAAACCTGTGGCTAACACCGGCTTCGGGTGTTTTTGTCTTCTCCACAGGGTCTTTCACAGAGGGGCCTGCGGTTCACAAAAAACCTCCCGCCAGGGAACTCTTCACTTTGTAGCATCCAGCCATCATTGAACAATTAGTGTTGAACAAAAAATGTAACAGGGCTGATGCTCAAAGGATCGGTGGTGCTACACAAAGCGTATCCGCCGGGATCCTTTTCTGCAAAGAGAAGTTCCATCACGGGTACTACGCTTCCGGTGCCTGTTACTGCTTCATTTCAATATCAATAATTTTTCTTCCGTTACTTCCTAAGTAATGCAGTAATAGTTTTTCATAAACTTTGTAACCATCGTCTACATTGGTAAAAATAATCAACCCTTGTTTTGTTGCAGGAAGAAGAAAAACAATTGTTTGGCATCCTTTGTCGGAACCACCGTGCGATAAAGCATATTCCCCATTTCCCAGGTCATAGATCTCGAATCCGAGCCCGAAATATTTGTTTTTTTTGGTAGCCACCTGCTGTGTTACCATATCGGCAAAGACTTTTTCTGACAAACCGTTGCCATTCAGTACGCTTGCCAGGAAAATGCCATAATCTTCAACCGTAGTTAACAAATCATCGGCGGCATTGGCTGTTTTGTTTTTAATAGTTGTATAGGGCACTCCCTCGGAATTGTAACCGGCTGCAAACCTTGTACTGTCTGTTTTGTTATCCCAGAAATATTTCGTGTCTTTCATCTTCAGTGGTTCAAAAATTAATTCAGCTGCCAGTTGGTTCAGTGGTTTTCTGAATTTATTTTCCAATGCCTTTCGTAAGTACTCAAATCCCTCTCCCGAATATTGGTATTTTGTTCCCGGTGCAAATGCAAAATGTAGTTTTCCATCCGGGTTATTTCCGCGCCAATTGGTAAAACCTGTTTGGTGGGTTAAAATATGCCTTGTTGTTAATTTTTTTACATTTTCATCTTTTGAAACATCGGGGTCAATCCAGTATTTATAAATGGGTTCATCCAAATTCCACCTGCCCAGGCTTACCAGTTGTAAAGTTAGCATGGCAGTTATGGGTTTGGTAAGTGAGGCTACATTAAACAGGGTGTTATAGGGTGCAGCAATACCCTGTTGCAGTTCGCCATACACTTTTACCTGGTTCAACCTGCCGTCTTTGATCAGGCCTATGCCCAAAGTAGGGACCTTGTTCTGCCGCAACCAGTTTTCCATTTCTGCATCGTTGGTAAATAGGGATGTGTGGGCAACAGCAGGTTGCTTTTCCTGGTGCTCATAACTTAATACTTTGCTAAGTTTCCATTCGTTGTTATCCAACAGCCAGAGGTGGGTAAACCTGGCCGAACTTCCCATTTTTTCAGGTTTGTTGGGTTGTTTTTCGAAGAACTGATGCATCCCCTGCTGAATTACTCCGTACAGGGTTCCATTATTGTACAGGGCAAAAATTTCGGTTGTTTCGGGCAAGAGTTCCCTTCTTGCCTGAAAATCAGCCGGGCTTTTGCAGAGCCCGTTTCGTAGATCATTCAGAAATTTAGTTCTATCAGCATAGCCCCCCTGGTCGTGAAAGAATTCCAATTGGTCACTTACCAGGGCCTCAAACTGTGCAATGTTGCAGGTGTTGAACCCTACATTAAAAAGCAGGCTGTCTTTAGAAAGGATGGTTCTGTATAGCTTACTGTCTTTTGAAATCTGGGCCTGGCTGGTGAGGCTTACGGTTAGCATAAAAAGGGCACACAAGAATCGTTTTTTTGGCATAACTGTGATTTTTGCCAAAGTTGATAACTGCGCTCAGAACACAAAAAAATCAACCCCGCCAATAACCTGACAATAGGCCGACAGCTTTATATCATATTGAAATCCAATTTATAGTATAGTTTGTTTTTTTTATCTATTTCAACGGCGTTCCTGAGAACGATGTACACATTGGATGCGGCCAACAGGAGCATGAGTACCGGGGTAAAACCACTGCCCAACTTCATAAACACACCCAATAAGAACAACAGGGGTGCTACAATGGTCCACATGATTTGTACAGAAACTATTTGCCTGGTGATTGGGTTCTTCTGTTTGGTAGTATACATGAGTATGAGTGGCAGCAGAATATTCAAGGGCGGGAGTACAACGAAGGGTATTGACGAGAGATTGATTAACCTGATTAATGCGTAGTTAAATAAGACTGGGTTTTCATGTTGTGTTGTTGAGGAGGGCGCTTCCTTATTGTCGATGCCAGTTTGTTTATTCAGTAAGCTGATTTCCGGAACGCCCAGTTTTGCTGATAATATTCTAAGTGTGTATCCTTTGGGGTCTTTCCCGGCTTCAATTCGCTGAATGGTTCTTACGGATAGGCCGGATCTTTCTGATAGTTCCTCCTGTGTCAGGTTTTGTTGTTCTCTGATATCTTTTAGCTTGGACATACTTGCTATTTGGCAGTAAATATCCATCGTTTACCTTAGATACGGAGCCCGGCGTGTAAAATTCGGGCCTGTTGCCTTGTTCCATTTCCCGGGTAACCTGATCAGGCACTTCCATTTTCCTTCTCCGCAGGGTATGCCGCAGAAACCGGGTGGTTATCCATGGGTTAGCGGTGGTTTATCAAAGCATGGTAATCAGCTTACTGATGGCTTGTTTCCGGCCTTTGGAACAAAATGCATTTGTTGTTGTAAGGGAAGCGGTTTGGGGAGTTTGGAGTTAGGAGTTAGGAGTTAGGAGTCTGGAGTTATATGTGTTACAGGTAATCTGCGAAGAAGTGGGTTGAAGGTAGCTCTGGCAGCGGATGCTGTAGTGTTTGGGGTACGATGATTTATTATAAACGGAACTCCCTGCGTTTTCCAAAAGGCTTCTGCCGGGGGGCTTTTCGCTTGGTAGCACTCAACCATTATTGAGCAGTTAGTTTGGTGCAAAAAATATAATGCGGTTGATTCTCAAGGGATTGGTAAGGCTAAACGAAGAATACTTGAAGGGAGGCTCTTTGGCGAAAGGAAATAGCATAACACCTTTCGTTAACCTATACTATATTTTCTCTATATTCATTATGCGCTACATAAAATACGCAATGCCAAACTAAATAGCTGTATTGGCGCAATAGTTTAGAGGG
>DATFAW010000392.1:0-4545 GCA_035254165.1 Paludibacter sp. | reverse complement strand
GTATTCGCCTACACGGTGTGCCTCTCTTATAAATCGCTCATAATGAGCTTCGGTTATTTCTTTCATCTGATTTGTTTATTTAAATAATTTGAGATTTTAGCCATTTTCAATGCCATTCGCTTGCGCTTGGCATTTAGCTGTTTTATTTATACAATGGCCCATAAGTTTGGCATGCACGGTAATCAGCTGCCTCTTTGTCCATGCCAAATGCGGCCCATACGCTTGGACGGAAGATTTTCGATTCGTCAACATTGTGCATACAAACCGGAATGCGCAAGGCAGAAGCCAGTGTAATCAAGTCGGCACCAATATGTCCGTAACTGAATGCGCCGTGATTGGCTCCCCAGTTATTCATTACCGAATATACATCCGTAAAACTTCCTTCGCCGGTTAGACGTGGTGCAAACCAAGTTGTTGGCCATGTTTTATTTGTTCTGTCGTCCAACTTTTTATGAACATCGGCAGGAATATCAACTGTCCATCCCTCTGCCAGTTGCAATACCGGTCCAAGGCCTTTAATTAAATTGATGCGAGCCATGGTTACAGGCATTCCACCTTTTGTAAGAAAGTTTGAAGAATAACCACCACCACGAAAGTACTCACATTCGGCAGGATACCAGGTTGTTGCATCCAACGTTTTCTGAACTTCTTCTTCGGTAATTTCCCAGAAAGGTTTCATGGCTGGTTTTCCGTCAACAGTTTGTTGTCCGCTTCCATCCAATGCTGCCGATCCTGAATTAATCAGGTGAATTAAACCGTTAGCTCCCAATCCTTGTAATTTGTGACCAGTTACGCGTTCAACTGCTTCAGGGCTCCAATAAGTGCGAACATCGGCAAAAACCTGAGCGGTGTTAGTCAATAATTTTCCGAACAACATAGTCACACCGTTCAAGGAGTCGTTTTCGGTTGCAACAACAAACGCTTCGCGAATCCCGTTCCAGTCGAACGAAGTATTCAGAATAGCTTCAGAGAAGTCGCCATTTGGCATAAAGTCAGTCCATTGGCGTTGCCCCTGAAAACCTGAAACAATAGCGTTGTGCCCTAATGCTTCTTCAAGAAATCCCAGCTCGCGAAGTTTAGGGTTTCCAATCATCAAATCGCGCATAATCAAGGTCATTTTCACAACAAATTCCCATTCCTGATCCAATACTTCGCGTGATTTGGTAGCATGAGGTGGGTTGGTATTTGGTCCTTCGTTGGCTTTACAGTTTTTCACTGTCCAGTCCATAGCTTTTTTGAATTCTAGAGGATCGTAGATGCCTAGTTTCTCGCGACGAATAATCTCGCTCATGTCGACATATTCGTTGCGCATGCCAAGGTATTCCTGAAAGAAATTAGCATCAACAATAGAACCGGCAATACCCATCGAAACCGACCCGATAGAGAGATATGATTTTCCTTTCAAAGTGGCTGCAGCAACACCGGCTTTGGCAAAGCGCAACAATTTTTCCTGAACGTCAGCGGGGATTGAATTATCACCACCATCCTGAACATCGCGCCCATAGATACCAAATGCAGGCAGCCCTTTCTGGTTGTGACCGGCTAATGCTGCAGCTAAATAAACCGCTCCCGGCCGTTCCGTTCCGTTGAAACCCCAAACTGCTTTAATCGTATGCAAATCAACATCAATAGTTTCACTACCGTAGCACCAACATGGGGTAACAGTAATAGTTACACCAACCCCGGCTGTTTTGAATTTTTCGGCACAGGCAGCTGCTTCATCCACTCTACCGATAGTAGTGTCTGCCAGAACACATTCATACGGAGTGCCATCGCTATATTTTAAATTAGAACTGAGGAAGTTGGCGAGATTTACAGCCATATTCATGGTTTGTGCTTCCAACGATTCGCGCACTCCACCCTGACGGCCATCAATAGTAGGGCGAATACCGATTTTTGGATTTTCACCCTGTAAGCGTCCGCTTTTTTCTTTTCTGATTTGTGCATTTGAAGAATATTCGCCTGCAATTGAACTTGCTTTCATGAATTATTATTTTAAAGTGTTTATATTATGATGTGTTTTTTTACTGTGCTGAACTATGCTGTTTTATTTGCAAAAAAATAATTGCTGCTAGAAATTAAGAGTCTAGATGCTTAAATTGAATTTCTGATAATCAATTGAGTTGGCAAATACTCCTGAATTTGTTTCTTGTTTGTGACAAATTCAGCTGCCTTTTCGCCCATCAATCCAAAATTGATACTGATTGACGAGATACCGTTTTTAATCACTTCCAGAATTGGATTGTCGTTATAGGCAATCAGTCCGATATCGCTTCCTATCGAAAGTTGGGCCATATCCGCATCTTTTATAATTTTCACCATATCCTCCGGAAGTATACAAAGGTAAACAGTTCCGGCTTCAACTCCATGCCAATCGGCATCCCTGCGAAAGACTTCATACGCAAAATTATTTTCTTTACAAAACCGGACAAAATAACTAATTGAACTTATTGGATGACAAAGTTCTTCGGGAAAAACAAATGAGAATTTTTTGTATTTTTTCAATAATGCAGTGCATGAACAAAGGCAATCGAAAAATGACTGATCAAAGTCCTGGCAAATATATGAGTATGATGATTTTTCGAAATTACCAAAGTCGAGCAAAAGCAATTTATTGTCGGGAATCATCTTCAATGATTTGGAAAAATGCTCATTCGAAAAATTCATCACCACATACATACTGTAATTTCCGATACTTTCGCGCAAAATAGTTTCAAACAAATGTTCGTTATATTGGTGAAAAATCAGGTCGACTTTGTAATTTTCAGGCAAATTGGCGATAAACCGGTAATACAAATTCTGTTTGAAAGCAGAATAAGTATCGAGTAAAAGTAAAACGCGATTTACCTCGCCCGTTACAAAATATCCTTTTGTCGGGTTTGAATCAATCAATCCTCTACGTTTTAGTTCGTTGTAAGCTTTAAAAACCGTATCGCGTGATACTTTATGTAGCGAACTTGCTTCGTTGATTGACGGCAAATTGTCACCCAGTTTAATCTTTCCCTGCATGATAGACAAACTAATGCCATCGGCCAGCGATTTAATTTTAGATATAGAATGAGTAAACTTGATATTCATACAATTTATGCTTTCGCACTTTTTATTTTATAACCTCTTGCACCAAACAGAAAAACAATGAAAAAACAGAACAAAGGAACAAAAAATCCTACTTGCATGGATGTTTTATCGGCTATATAACCCATTAATGCCGGGAAAATAGCTCCACCTACAATGGCCATTACTAAAAATGAAGACGCGCGCTTTGTATGGCTTCCCAAATTGCGCAAGCCCAACGCAAAATTCACAGGGAACATAATGCTCATAAAGAAATAAATTGAACAAAGGGCAATGATAGACAATGCACCCAATCCAAGAATAACTATCACCGTTAATGCCATGCACGAAAGGGCAAAGACGGTTAACAGCCGATTGGGCTTAAACCAAACTAACATGGCACTTCCGGCAAACCGGCCAATGGTGAATAATCCCATTCCACATATTGCCAAAATAATTCCTGAGGCGGTTTTATACAAATCATCGTTTAGTGGGCCATTATTTCCTATTAAATGTAAAACTCCGGTTAGAAATTGGTGCCCAAGTACCACACGAGTTTCCATTGCTTTGAAAATATCAAACACATAATTGATAAAAAAGCTATTAATTCCGGTTTGAGCTGCAACATAGAAAAACTGTGCTACCACCGCCCATATAAAGTGTTTGTAATGAAAAAGTGATTTGTAGGCTATTTTGGAGTTGGATTCTTCCACTTCGGTATATTCAACATGTTCAACCACAGCTTCATTTATTTCAGGCATTTTGATTTGCGTGAAAAATAATGCCAATAACAAAACCACTACGCCTATTCCGACGTATGGAATTGCTAATGAAGCAAACGGATCGGCTTTCGGATCTGTAGCTCCAAATAAAACGAGACTTCCGACCAATGGTCCTAAAATCCAGCCAACTCCATTAAATGATTGGGAGAGTGTTAGGCGCTGTGCCGAGAATTTTGTAGGACCTAAAATAGTAGAATATGGATTAGCAGCTGTTTCCAAACAGGTTAATCCCAATGCAATGATGAAAAGAGCTGTTAGAAAAGCCCAGAATTGTTGAATATGAACAGCCGGAAAAAATAGAAATGCTCCAAATGCATACAATAACAAACCAAGAATAATCCCTTTTTTGTACCCGAATTTTTTCATAAATATTCCGGCCGGAATTGCAGCAAGGAAATAGCCTCCATATACGGCCGCCTGCACTAAACCCGATTGGGCTCTCGATACGTGCAAAATATCCTGAAAATGTTTGTTTAAAACATCGAGCAAGCTATGTGCAAAACCCCATAAAAAAAACAAGCTGGTTACTAAAATAAAAGGTACTAAATAAGATTTTCCTTCTTCTGACTGAAAAATTGATACTTTCTGACTCATGATTTTTTAAAACATTAGATTTGTGAAATTTAAAGGCTAAATATACGTTCCAACAATATCCATTCCCGCAGATATAAATTTTTATATCTAAAATACCAACTTCACGAAACCTTTT
>DATFAW010000391.1:0-5165 GCA_035254165.1 Paludibacter sp. | reverse complement strand
CGTCGTAATAATAAGACTTGTCTATTATTAGGATGATAATATATTTTAAGATCGTCCTTTCCATTAACAGGAATCGGTTCTATATCAGAAATGAGAATCTTACTTTCACAACCTCTCACTTCTACATAATTATCTTCCTTGACAAGTATTTCAAAAATATTCACTTCTCCAACTGAAATGCGATCAATTTGGTAATTTGCTAAATTCTTTAAACGAATAAAGTCTCCTTCTCTAAATTGTTCCATGTTTAAATTGTTTTAGTTTCTAATAAGTTATTGTAATGATATAGTCTTTTACAAAGTTACGAAATAAAATAAGTTAGACGCTCACTAAGTTGAAAAATAGTTAGGAAGTGTTGTTTACATAATGACTTCACCTAATTTTTTAAAATCTGCCAGCATGGGGTCTCGCGATTTCCAAATCGCAAAAATTAGAATATAAATAAACGCGACTTGGAAGTCGCGAGACCCGGTTACAGAGCATTCATCCATCACTTTATGGTAACCGATTATTTCAGTACCTTTGTGCATTAATCAGTTTGTTTGGTTTATCTGATGAAGATAAATGCATATAACCGCTTTGAGCGGTTGTACGCCGATGAACTAACAGGCTATCGAAGTATTTTTTTACAGAAAAATTTATGCAAACCAAAACATACCAGCTCACTGATTTTCTGCCGACTACAAAAAAAGAACTTGAACTTCGTGGTTGGGACGAGGTGGACGTGGTGCTTTTCAGTGGCGATGTCTATATCGACCATCCTTCGTTCGGATCGGCAGTAATTGGCCGTATACTCGAAGCACAGGGCTTGCGCGTGGCCATTGTGCCTCAGCCTAACTGGCGCGACGACTTGCGCGATTTCAAGAAAATGGGGCGTCCACGCTTGTTTTTTGCTATTTCGGCAGGCAATATGGATTCGATGGTAAATCATTATACGGCCAACAAACGCCTGCGTTCCGACGACGCCTATACGCCCGATGGAAAAGCGGGCATGCGGCCTGATTATGCTACCATTACCTATGCCGCCATTATCAAAAAGCTATACCCCGAAGTGCCATTGGTCATTGGCGGCATCGAAGCTTCGCTGCGCCGGTTTACGCACTACGATTACTGGTCGGATAAGCTCATGCCAAGCATTTTGGTAGATTCGAAAGCCGATTTGCTGATTTACGGAATGGGAGAGAAGCCCATCGTGGAACTGGTAAAGCAGTTGCATGCGGGCAAAACGTTCAAAGAACTGACCGATATTCCGCAGACTTCATTTCAGACCAAAGAAATTCCGGCGCATCCGGCTTGGCAGGATATTGAACTGGTGTCGCACGAAGTATGCCTCACCGACAAAAAGAAATACGCTTCTAACTTCCGTCATATTGAGGAAGAATCGAATAAATACGAGGCAAACCGCCTGTTGCAAAAAACCGGAAACCGTTGGGTGGTGGTCAATCCGCCTTACGAACCGCTGACGGAAGCCGAATTGGATGCTTCGTTCGATTTGCCGTACACACGCGTTCCGCACCCAAAATACAAAGGCAAAACCATTCCGGCCTACGAAATGATAAAGTTCTCGGTCAATCTGCATCGCGGCTGTTTCGGCGGTTGTGCGTTTTGCACCATTTCGGCGCATCAGGGAAAACACATTGTTTCGCGTTCCAAGAAATCTATTCTGGAAGAAGTGAAACAGATTACCGCCATGCCCGATTTTAAAGGCTACCTGAGCGATCTCGGTGGTCCGTCGGCTAATATGTATGCCATGCGGGGTATTGACATAGACGTGTGCCGGAAATGCAAGAAACCGTCCTGCATTTTTCCTAAAGTGTGCGCAAACCTGAATACCGATCACAGTCCGTTGCTGGATATTTACCGTTCGGTGGATAAGGTGCCGGGCATCAAGAAATCGTTTATCGGCAGCGGAGTGCGTTATGATATGTTGCTGAGCGATACTAAAGATTTTGCAACTAATAAGAGTCATGCCGAATATATCCGCGAACTGATTACCAACCACGTTTCGGGCCGGTTGAAGGTAGCACCCGAACATACCTCGGACAAAGTGCTGAACCTGATGCGTAAGCCTTCGTTCACCTATTTCGGGCAGTTTAAAGCGCAGTTCGACCGCATTAACCGCGAAGCCGGACTGAACCAGCAACTGATACCGTACTTTATTTCCAGTCATCCCGGCAGTACCAATGTGGATATGGCCGACTTGGCTGCCTTGACCAAGAAACTCGATTTCCGGTTGGAACAAGTGCAGGATTTTACGCCTACACCCATGACGCTGGCTACCGAAATCTATTATTCGGGCTATCATCCGTACACCCTGGAACCTGTTTTCACTGCCAAAAGCAAAGAAGAAAAACTGGATCAACGCAAGTTCTTCTTCTGGTATAAAAGCGAATTCCGTAACCAGATTATCCGCGAACTGCAACAAATGAAGCGTCCGGATTTGCTGAAGAAGCTGTTTGAAAAATAGGATTCTATAATGTTGATGTTTTTTCAACTACTGACAGGGACTTCGTCCGCTGTCAGAGTTGTTAGCTTCAACAACCCTGTCAGCAGTCCGAAGGACTCTGACAGCGGTTGAGAATAACATCTTAAATCTTGGCTCTGAATTACTGTTTCTCCGTCAAATACTTCCAATACCTTTCGGGCAGATGCTGCCGTTGAAGTTTCAGGTTGATGCGCTCTTTGATGGTCATCGATTTGAAATAACCTCTCCACAGTTCCTGAAATAGTTTTTCATCCTCTGCCATCAGCTTTTCATCCAGCTTTCCTTCAGGGAAAAGATCCTTGCTGTCGAGCGTCATTTCAGTAACCGTTTTCAGGTCATAATAATAACCGTAATTGCGTTTGGTATCGTAGATAATCCATTTCTGGTCGGCAAAGCGGTCGGTAAAATGCTCCAACGTGAGCGGCAACGTGTTGTGGTCGGGCGAAACGGGTGCAAAGAAAATATCGTCAGCAGCTTTCTGAAAACGTACAAACTCTATCAGCCTGCAACGCTCCTTATCCACTTTTTTTGCCAGGTTTCGCATTTCGAGCACATCATCGTCGGCAAAATTCATCTCTATGGAATGCTTGTTATCAAATGCTTTCCGGATATAGCGAAAAATCAGTTCATCACTTCCGGGCAATTCCGACAACCACACATATCTGAGCATGTTGCAACTAACAGCCATCAGTTTTTTCCGCAAACCCTGCCACACCCTGCCTGACTTAGCTTCGTCTGTGATAACGGTGTAACATTCGTCGCTAAACAACGGCTCGAGCTCTGCCTCGCCCAGCAAACGATCGGGGAAAGCCTTGCGGTTGTAGGCGTCGAACACGGCAGTGAGCAAGCCATCAAATGTTTTATCGTAACGGAAAATGATCATAGAGTAATAAGAACCCCTAGCCCCTAAAGGGGAACAAGAGTGGGTTGCGAGAATTATTTAAATTGAAACTAATCCATCAAATTAAGCAGAATACTACCAGACGAAACTAATATAGTTCCCCTTTAGGGGCTAGGGGTTCTCTAAGTATCAAACATCAAAGACATCTGTTGCCTGTTATCTTTTCCTTTCGCGAATTTTTTTTCTGTAAGTATCCGTCGCACATATTCGGGCGAAGTATCATTGACATTTACGGCTGCCAATTCGTTACAAGTAATAAAATACTGCGCTTTTTTCAACGAAACACCCATCTTTTTAAGCGAGTCGGAGGTTAATCTACCATATCGGCGCGTCACAACGATCAGTTTGGCTGTTTTTACACCTATACCCGGAATACGGAGTATCTGTGTGTAATCGGCTTTGTTGATATCTACCGGAAAATGTTCGGGATGACGCAATGCCCACGCCAGTTTCGGGTCAATCTCCAAATCGAGGTTCGGAAATTTATCGTCCACAATTTCATCCACCTTGAATTCATAAAAACGCATCAACCAATCCGCCTGGTACAAACGGTTCTCACGCACCAAAGGCGGTTTTATGAGTGCCGGCAAGCGGTTATCGCTGGTATTTATGGGAATATAACCCGAATAATACACCCGTTTCAGGCTTGGACGTTCGTACATCGAAGCAGATATATTGAGAATTTGCTTGTCGCTGTCGTCGGTGGCGCCAATAATCATTTGCGTACTTTGTCCGGCGGGGGCAAAGCGAGGTGCCGAGCGATGTTTCTGACGGTCTTCGGTATTTTCAAGCACGCCCTGCTGAATGTAAAGCATAGGAGCAAAAACGCTCTTGTGGTCTTTCTCGGGAGCCAGCATTTTGAGGTTTTGCTCGGTAGGTATTTCTATGTTCACGCTCAGGCGATCGGCATACAGCCCGGCTTCGCGCACCAGTTGTTCGCTGGCTCCGGGGATGCTTTTCATATGAATGTACCCGTTGTAGCGATGTACAGTGCGCAATTGCTTTACCACGCGCACCATGCGCTCCATGGTGTAATCGGGATTGTTGATTACACCCGAACTCAGAAACAGTCCTTCGATATAGTTACGACGATAAAATTCGATGGTCAGTTCCACCAATTCTTCCACCGAAAAGGTAGCGCGACGAATATCATTGCTGCGACGGTTGATGCAATACGCACAATCGTAGATACAGTAATTAGTGAGCATAATCTTGAGCAGCGACACACATCGACCGTCCTCGGTAAAACTATGGCAAATTCCCCAACCGGCCGTACTGCCGATGCCACCCGGAGTATTTTTCCGCGTGGTACCGCTGGAGGCGCACGAAACATCGTACTTTGCCGATTCAGCCAGGGTTTTGAGTTTTTCGAGAACTTCTTCTTTCATGCGAAAGGATTTGCTTTTATTTATGGTCGTATGGAACTTGCAAAAAGGATTATCTCAGTCATTAGGAGATACTTTTTTTGTTCGTTTCATTCGATACAAAGTAACGAATTTTGCCGCAGAAAAAATGTGAGAAATAATTAAAAGTCGATGGTTGTTGATAAGTTTTGGACGGGAAATGATTACAAATTATCAAACCTTATCTAATAAGCCATTCATGCATAATTTACTTATTAATACGCATTTAAAACTTTGTTGATTCTTTTTTTGTTATACAAAGTGTTTGTTTCAAATTCGAGCGCTTTCAACCGGAAAGCAGTCCTCCCATCATTACCCTTACAGAGTTTAGAAACTAAAAAAGAGGTTTAGTTTCAATCAATATGTTTTCTTTAAA
>DATFAW010000390.1:0-15837 GCA_035254165.1 Paludibacter sp. | reverse complement strand
TTTCTATCAAGGAATTAAAAAGAGGAGCAGTAACTAATAATTATGGATTTTATTCGCTCAGTGTGCCAAAAGGAGATTATACAGTTGAAGTATCTTATATGGGTTATCAAACCTTTTCAACGAAAATAGACTTGAATGAGCCGCTTAAACTAGATGTGGAACTCAAAACAGCAATGACTGAGATAAAAGAAGTGGTGGTGACTTCGCAAAGGAGGGATGCTAATGTTACGATGAACCGGATGAGTGCACAGCAAGTATCTATTGCCACCATCCGTAAAATGCCTGCGTTGATGGGTGAAGTTGATTTATTGAAAGCAGTGCAATTGTTGCCAGGCGTGGTCTCTGCCGGCGAAGGTACATCTAGTTTTAGTGTGCGGGGTGGGGGAATTGACCAAAATCTGATTGTACTGGACGAAGCTACTATTTATAATGCTTCGCACATGATGGGATTTTTCTCAGTTTTCAACAATGATGCCATTAAAAACATGACATTGTACAAAGGCGATATTCCTGCATCGTACGATGGACGGTTATCGTCGCTGCTTGATATTCAAATGCGGGATGGTAACTCGAAGAAGTTTTCGGGAAGTGGTGGAATTGGTTTGATATCAAGCCGACTTACCTTGGAAGGACCTATTGGCTCTGATAAAACATCATTTATCGTGTCAGCTCGCCGGACGTATGCTGATTTGTTTCTAAAGCTCTCATCGGACAAGGATATAAACAAAAATCAGCTCTACTTCTACGATTTCAATGCGAAAATCAACCATCGTATCGACGATAATAACCGCATTTTTCTTTCCGGTTACTATGGGCAAGATAAGTTCAAGAATTCTGATGCAGGTTTCAATTTCGGTAATGCAACCGTTACGGCAAGATGGAACCATCTTTTTTCACCAAAGTTATTCAGTAACTATTCATTTAATTACAGCCGGTATAATTATGGGCTGCAATCGAGCATGAGCGACGAAAGTAATTTCGACTGGAAATATAATATGCAGGATGTGAGTTTACGAGCTGATTTTTCATATTTTGTAACACCCGAAAACACGTTCAAATTTGGCTATAATGCTATTCTACATAATCTTAAACCTGGTACCGTTAAGTCAAAGGGAGGGAAAACCAGCTACGACAATTATATATTGCCGGACATTAATGCTTTTGAACATGCTCTCTATATTTCCGATGAATATCAGGTTTCGAAACGGTTATCAATGAAAGCCGGATTGCGTCTGACTGCCTTTTCGAGTATTGGTAGTGGAACTGTCTACAACTATGACAATAACTATAATGCTATTGATTCTACCGTTTATAAATCGGGGCATATAATTAAAACATTTTATCGATTATCACCGCGCGTTGGAATCACTTACTTATTAGATAATAAATCATCGGTAAAAGCAAGCTATGCCCGCACCAATCAGTTTCTACAAATGGCTTCCAATTCCACGGCTGGAACCCCGCTCGATTTATGGTTCACTGCCGGAAAGAATATTAAGCCACAAACCTGCGATCAATACGCTGCCGGTTATTTCCGTAATTTTCTGAACAACGAGTTAGAGGCATCGGCAGAGTTCTTTTATAAAGATATGCAAAATACGATTGATTTCCGCGACCATGCTACACTAATTCTCAATAAAAAATTGGATGGAGAATTGCGTTTTGGTCAATCAAAAGCTTATGGTGCTGAATTTCAGATACAGAAAAATTTGGGTAAGCTAACCGGTTGGGTTAGTTATACTTATTCTCATACCGAACGTACCATTCAGGGCGTCAACAACAATGAAATGTATTTGGCACCCTACGACCGTCCCAGTACCCTTTATATTGTTGGTAATTATGAACTAAACGAATATATCTCTTTTGGCGCAAACTTTATTTATGCCACCGGACAACCAGTGACTTATCCGGTAGCCCGCATGGAAGTTGGTAATGTTATTTTACCTGTTTATTCCAAACGGAATGAATACCGCATGCCTGATTATCACCGTCTCGATGTTTCGCTTACATGGAAACCTAAACAAAAAAAGAAACGCAACTGGTCAGGCGAATGGAATTTCTCCATTTATAATATCTATGGACATAAAAATGCCTGGGCTATCAATTTTGTAGATGATCAGGATACGGCTTACAAAACTAAAGCCGAAATGACTTATTTGTTCACCTTTGTTCCTTCAGTTACCTATAATTTTAAATTTTAATCGATATGAAAATCAAATATAATATAGTTGCCTTACTGCTAGTAACAATGTTTACAGCTTGTACCACCGATATGTCAATCGACTTGAAAGGTGTTTCACCTGAACTTGTTGTTGAAGGTGCCATTACTACCGACACCATGGCTCACAGCATTTCTTTGAAGAAGACATCCGACTATTTTTCTAACCAGGCTGCTGAGGTGGTTTCCGGTGCTACGGTTACGCTCAGTGATGGTCAAAATACGATAATGCTAGCCGAAAATGTAAAGAAAGGGATCTATCAAACTCCATCAAATTACTATGGAGTAGTGGGACGTACTTATACACTCACGATCGATAATGTTGATATGAATGGTGATGGTGTAAAAGAGCGCTACACGGCCTCATGTCCTATTTGTACTGCAGTTCCTGTTGATAGCATTGATGTAAGAAAAGAGAGGATTTTTCAAAAAGATATGTGGGCGCTGAAAACCTGTTTTCAGGATCCTCCCGTGGAGAAGAATTACTACATGTGCCGAAATTACAAGAATGATAAATGTGTATCGGACAGTATTCAGGAATGGGGAGTGACGGCTGATGATTTTTTTAATGGGAAATATCTGATCGAAGAAACTTTCATGTATTTTGCCGACTCAAAGATTGACGAAAAATTACAAAAAGGGGATAAGATAACTTTCGAGTTATGTGCTATTACTAAAGACTATATGGATTATATTTTTGAAGCTCAAGATGAGTTCTGGGGAAGAAACCCACTCTTCGGAGGGCAACCTGCCAATATACGCACGAATATAAAACAGATATTGCCAGTTGATGGGAAAGCCAAACCGTATGGTTATTTTGCGGCCTATTCAGTGTCCTGGGCTACAACGGTGTATAATGGAGATTAAATAACATGTTTTAAATTGTAAATCCCCGGTATGATTGAGTTCATATCGGGGATTTCTGTTTTAGCGGGATGTTGCTGATAAATACTTTGCTGGTATCCAATCTATGATTATAATTAGGGTCTGCTGAAAAACAGCTATATTGATGATGTTGAGTAAAATAAGAATACATTTTTGATTTGATGTGCAAGGTTTTTGAATTTAAGTGCTCAAAATCCATGCACTTCATTGTTTGGACAAGAATCTGAATCCCGTAGGGATTAACTGTGCATAACCCCCAGTTTCAACTGGGGGAATGAAGAAAAAAAGAGGATAGAACCCCGTAGTGGGTTCAACATCAAATAATTATTATGTTCAACCCACTACGGGGTTGTATTTCAGAGGATAGTTCCATCCCCCAGTTTCACTTCGTTCACTGGGGGTTATGCACAGTTTAACTCCTATCGGAGTTTTTCAGCAGACCCTAATTCATATAATCCCAAACGGGCAATTGAATTGGTTTTTGTTTTAAACTTTCGATAGCTTTTTGATCGAGGTATTTCCGTTCGATTACTACACGGAACAGATATTCGTTGAACCACGCATCGGTGAAAGTCAAATAACCCTTATTGCCTGCTGATTCTCCCCAACTGTTCTCGAATTCCCATTTAACGGGCTTGTCATTCTCATCAACATCGCAACCAATTAAAGTCATGGCGTGGGTAGAAGCACTTTGTTGAGTCAAAATACGTGCTTTCTTTCCCATTTCCAGCTTCACACCAAACAATGATTCGTAATCGTACATTTTTGGATCCAGTACGCCTGTTTCACGATTAGATTGCTTGCCAACATCGCACGAAGCATACATAGGTTCGTTGGCTTTAATCGAAGCTAAAGCAGCCTTCTTGATATCGTCGCTAGGCAAGTTCAGGTAAGTCCAGTTAATGCCCTCGACGGTGTTCCGGTTGTTTTGTATCTCATACATTTTGTAATACTCCCGGGTAGGGTCATTCATGATCATGATAAAATTCTCGGGCGAATAATTGGCCGGTTTGATATCACTGTAGAATTGTTTTGGCGTGTAATTCTTCAATTCTTTTATATCCCCTTTTTTGTCTTTG
Source organism: Paludibacter sp. (assembly GCA_035254165.1). Lineage (GTDB taxonomy): Bacteria > Bacteroidota > Bacteroidia > Bacteroidales > Paludibacteraceae > Paludibacter. Next base: position 11,655 of record DATFAW010000390.1, on the reverse strand, counting down.
TAACGCCAGGTGAAAGTGGCAGGCGGTTCGCCAAGGCAAAGAGCCAATATGCGATATACATCCGCCAGGATAGCTTTCTTCTGCTGGCGAAGATCAGCTGTTTTCTTTCCATTGGCAGTCATTTCGCGTAAGTCGTAACCACCTTTGCGCAAGCGTTCGTTGAGAATTTTCAGAAACTGGCTGGTGCTGTTTGATTGAGCTGTTTCGGGCATGACATCTTGTGGAACAACGCCGTACTTTTCAGCAGCATTGAAATATAAATTCCAAACGCCACCATCGCCTACCGGTGTTTTAAAATATTCATTTACAGCTCTGTCATCAAGCGAAGTTTTGCTGGTAGTAATGATGTTTTCCAGAAATAAATTTGATTTCTCGAACAAATCCCAGAAATACAAATAATTGTGTGAAAAGTCGAATTTATCCAAACCATATTTTTCCATAGCCAGCGGGCGCATTACGTTCATAGACGTAAACATCCAGCAACGTCCAGAACTTTTCTGATCGGTGATGCCTTTGACGGTAGCCCGGTACTTGAAATAATGATCGATTTTACCCTGTAAGCCGCGATTCAATGCCAATGACTTGATATTCTCATCGGTAGTTAACGCATTTTGAATAGCTTTGGTAGCCGGAGTTGCGGTAAATGAACTACGGATGTCTTTCAAATCGCTTTCTGTAATAGATTGCGCATTGGCACCCAAAGCGGAAAACAAGATAAATGCACTAATAATTTTGAATTTCATAAAACTATATTTGATGTTTTGTTGACAAATAATGCTACTTCAACGAGTTCCAGCCTTGTGCTTGCAATTCAATTTCTTCGCCTTCGCGACCGACTAGCTGCAAGCCGAGTTCGGGTTTAGTCATGTGACCAACAATGGCAATGCCTTCCATGGTTACAATCTTGTCGTAATCTTCGAGCGAAACGGTGAAGAGCAGTTCGTAATCTTCGCCACCATTCAATGCGGCTGTAACTATGTTCATGTTCAGCTCTTCGGCCATAACAACAGCTTGGTAATTAATTGGAATTTTATCTTCGTAAACCCGGCAACCAACATTGCTTTGCGAGCAGATATGCATTAATTCCGACGACAGTCCGTCCGAAATGTCCATCATGGCGGTGGGAACAATGCCTTTTTCGCGAAGAAGTTCTACGATATCTTTCCGGGCTTCGGGTTTCAACTGACGTTGCAGGATGTAATCTCTTTCTTCAAAATCCGGTTGAGCTTCGTCGTTGGCCGCAAAAACGATTTTTTCGCGTTCCAACAATTGCAATCCCATATAAGCAGAACCCAAATCGCCACTTACGCAAATCAAGTCAGTAGATTTTGCGCCATTGCGGTAAGTTATTTTGTCAGTCTCACCTTCGCCAATGCAAGTAATGCTAATGGTCAAACCAGTGAGTGAAGCCGAAGTGTCGCCTCCAACCAAGTCAACTCCGTATTTTTTGCAGGCAAGTTCAATTCCGGCATAGAACTGATCCAGGTCTTCTACTGAAAAACGTTTAGAAACGCCAATCGAAACAGTCATTTGTTTGGGTTCGCCGTTCATGGCGTAGATGTCCGAAAAGTTGACCACGGCAGCTTTATAGCCCAAGTGCATTATCGGAACATATACCAAATCGAAGTGAATACCTTCCAGCAGTAAATCGGTAGTGACCAGCACTTTCTTGTTTCCGTAATTGAGCACTGCCGCATCATCGCCAACACCTTTCACGGTCGAGGGATTTTCGATTTTAAATTTCTCGGTCAGGTGCTTGATTAATCCAAATTCACCGTAAGTTGATATTTCTGTTCGTTGCATGTTTGTTATAAAAATAAACTTTTCCAAAGGTTAACCTCTGGAAAAGTTGTTTGGTTAGGGCAATATGTAAACAACAAAGGTGCTCTGCACGCTTCGAAGTTGTATTTAGCAAGGTATTTTGTCTACGCGTGTTTGATGTCTTCCTCCCTCAAAATCCGATACAAAGAATGTGTCTACCATGTCCAGGGCTTCAGCTTCAGTAATGAAACGTGCAGGAAGTGAAAGCACATTGGCGTCGTTATGGCGACGCGCCAAGGCGGCAATTTCGGGTTTCCAGCAAAGAGCAGCGCGAATTGCTTTGTGCTTATTCAGCGTCATGCTGATACCATTGCCGCTTCCGCAAATCGAAATTCCGAAATCAAATTCGTGATTTTCAATAGCCAATGCCATTGGATGTGCGTAATCGGGATAATCGCTACTTTCAGCAGAAAAAGCACCAAAATCTTTCAATGCTTTTACTCCTTCGCCTTGAAGGTATTCCACAACTTTGTTCTTGAGTTCGAAGCCTGCATGATCACTACAAACAGCAATTCGAAGTTTTTTGAATGGGTTCATAATCGTGTATTTTTTTTGACTTGCAAAAGTAGAAATTAATTTTCAACTATTTGACAGATATAATTTATCAAACAGTATTTTATTGAATCATTTTTTCCTCCAAACCGTTACTTCCGACAATCGTTGTTCGCTTATTCTTGACGATTTGCGAAGTGTCAGCGGTAAGTCAACAGGGGCTTCTTCCAATGTGAAGTGTTCGGCAAGTATGTTCCGCACTCCATCGAAGGAAGTGATTGGTTCGCCATCCTGTTTGAAACCACCCGGCCAATGTTCACGTTTGGTGTGGTGGTCGTCCCATTGATAAGTGGATGCAAGGACCAATATCCCGTTTTCGTTAAGCCGCTCATGAATGTGCTGTAGGAAAATGATGGGACAAACCAACCCTTCCAATAGATTGGGTGCAACAATCAGGTCGTAACCCGAGTAAATCGGTTTCAGGTTGTTGGCATTATCCTGCATAAATAGAATTTTTTCTTTGCAGGCTTCCATTCCGAAATCCGATAAAACCACTTCGCGATAGAAAACCAGTTCGCCATCATCTTTCACAATGTAACGGATAAATCCTTTTTCCTGTAATTGGATTGGCATTCGTATGAATCGTGCTGACATATCCAAGGCCGTTATTTTTTTGAAGTGCGGGGCAAGTTCAAAAGCCAATCGGCCGGTGTCGGCATTCAAGTCCAGCACATGTTGAATCGATTTGTCTTTTATTGTTTCAAGTATAAGTTGAGCCAATTGTTTTGAAAAATTAGGAAATGTTGTAAAGGCATCTCCCCAGTTTGTTTCGCAGGAGTTTGCCACTTCGTGGTCGGTTTCGTATTCGTCGTTATGAATTTTGAGTGGCGTTTCCGATTCAACCATGCGAAAACCTGCATGTTGATAAAAGTGCCTGCGGAAAGCGTACCGGGCATGGTGTGTAGCTTCATTTCCGGTTGAAATCCACGAGCCGCCTTTGATCAGGTTGTGTTTGCCATCGAAAGTTGGCGTCGAGAAATCGTCGTACAACGGATGCACTTTGAATCCGGCATAACCGGTGATGGGTGTTTCGGTCCATTGCCACACATTGCCTACTACATCGTAGAAATCACAGTTTTGAAATTTATCCACCGGGCACGGCGAAGCAAAATGCTCCAGGTTGATATTTCCCGGGGCGGACTCTGATTCCAATAGGTCCGGAACGTTGCAGATTTTGGCTAACTGAACCCATTCGGCTTCAGTTGGCAGCCGGTATGTTTTTCCTTTTTTGGCTGTTTTCCAGTTGCAAAAAGCTTTTGCTTCAAGATAATTTACTTCCACCGGCCAGTTCCATGGCATGGAAATTTCTTCAGCAACCAACCGGAGAAAATAATCTTCACCTTCTTTTCTCCAGAAGAGTGGCATTTCGGCTTGTTTGAAGTTACGCCAATTCCAACCTTCTTCTGTCCAGAAGTTTGGGTTATGGTACCCACCGTCCGTTACAAAACTCAGAAATTCTCCGTTTGAGATCAAAAATTTGGAAGCTTTGAAATCTTCCACTTTTTCAGCATGATGTCCATATTCGTTGTCCCAACCGTAAAGTGGATGCTCGGCCGGCTTTCCCAACTTTATTTCAGAACCGGATACAGCCAGAAATTCATTTGTTGGTGCATCTCCTTTTTCTTTACAAATATTGCCGAATACTCCTGGTACTACTTCGTCCAGGGGCAATTGGCGAATTAATACCGATGACGTTTCGAGGTGAATGCGTTCGTGCTCTATGCCCATCAGAATAATCCAAAGCGGATCGTTCCACGTAATCGGGAGAGTTAACGGGGCATTTAGAATTACGTCGGTTACTACTTGCCTGGCTTTTTGCCGATAGTCTCTTACGGCATCCACCGACGGCCAGTTATAATGCCTTTCGTTCAAGTCGTCCCAGCTCATTTCGTCCACACCAATGGCAAAAATGGATTCAAATTCAGGATTAATGCGAATGTCAATGATTTTTGCCAGCATTAATTTGTTGATAAAGAACACAGCTGTGTGACCGAAATAAAAAAGCAAAATGTGTCGCAACGGGTCGCCGCGATGATAGAAAACATCATCCGATTTAAGCTGTGTGTAGAGCTTTTCGTCGATAGCCCATGTCTTTTCGAAGTAATTCAGGATTTCGCGTCGTTTGTCCTCGGTAGTTCCGCTTTGCAGATTAATTGTTTTGGTTAGTAAATCGAGCATATGTCAGTGCAGTTTTTTGTGTAAATATATTTTATTCATAACGAAAGTTCCATTTCCATCGGCTTTCTTTTTTATTTGTTCGATGGTGGCAATGGGCTCAAATCCCATTTTTCTATAAAGATTCAGCGCTGGGATGTTCTGATCCCAGACACGAATGAAAGCATCCGAATAGCGCAATTTATCAACCGTTTCGAAGAACCTAACCATTAATTTATTCCCGATTCCTTGTCCGCGGGTCAATGCGCCTACCATCATTTCCGCCACATAAACGCATTTGTCAATTGAAAAGTTCTGGCGTATTTGCTCCGGAAGTAATTTGTCGAGCAGGAGTGGATGGCATAAAATGGCGCCCACTACCTGACTGTTTTCAATTGCAAGTAAGGCATATCCTTTTTCGAGAATTGTTTTGATATACGAATCCAATTCAACCCGATCGATATGCTGATTCGAAGAGCCGGTAGCGAATGCTTCGATGTAAAGTTCGGTTATTTCATTCTGATAACCTGAATCCTGGGTTTTAATGATTTTCATAGAATTTAGTTGAAACAGAAGTTGTTTGTTGATGTAAACATTTAACGCCTGAAAGTCAACTTTGTTTGAAAATTAAATCCCATACATAAAAAATGTATGGGATTTAATTTTATTCTATTCTCTTTGTCTGAATGATCGTTGTCATTTTGGAGTCCACACGATAGAAATGTTTGAGAAACTAGCCACGTTAGTTGGCGTCAGCGTAACTGCGGCAGGTCCTTTTGTGAAGGTGAATGTAGAGAAATTCCCGGTGCCATTTTTGTCAGTCAATTCCATACAAACTTTATATGTTCCATCCGGAACTACAACTCCACTCACATTGGTTGCATTCCATGTTGCAGTTCTGGTAGCATGGCTACTTAGCGTAGCGCCGGTTGTTGCATCTACCACGTTTTTTGATGAATTTGAAACCCAGTTAGTTAAGTATTGTATTCGGGCAGCGGCATATGCCAATGAAGTTTTTACAAAAACTCCCGAACTATTCTCAATCCATATTGCCATAATGTTTCTTGGAGCGTAACTTCCACCAGCCGAGCTGGTAAGGGCACTAACCGTTAGTGTTCCCGCTGTGTTTACCACAGCCGCTGTAGTGGTAAATGAAACTTCGTTGCCATACGCAGTTCCAATAGCGTTTGTAGCATAAGCCCGCAAGTAATATGTGGTGCCCGACAGCAATCCGGTAAGACTGCTTGTGAAAGCACCCGTTCCGGTTCCATCGGCGGTTTTGCTGTTACTGATAGTAGGAGTTGTAGCAGTATTCCAGCATACTCCACGCGCTGTAACCGTTGATCCGCCATCGGAGGTTACATTTCCGCCAGCCGTTGCGGTTGTCAATGCGATTGCAGTTACTCCGGTGGTTGTAAGTGTAGGTACCGCTAGCTGCGTGGTTGTGAATGAAACTTCATTTCCATAAGCAGTTCCGGTAGCATTTGTAGCATAAGCCCGCAGGTAATAGGTGGTGCCCGACAGCAATCCGATTAAGCTGCTTGTGAAAGCACCTGTCCCGTTTCCATCGGTGGTTTTGCTGTTGCTGATAGTCGGACCCGCAGAGGTACTCCAACAAACTCCACGTGCCGTAACGGTTGATCCGCCATCCGAAGTTACATTTCCACCAGCGGTGGCTGTGTTTAACCCAATTGCTGTTGGCGTTGTGGTAGTAAGGGTCAGTACTGCAGTTTGTGCAGTTGTGAATGAAACCTCATTGCCATAAGTTGTTCCACTCAGGTTTGTAGCATAAGCCCGCAAGTAATATTTGGTGTTTGGTTGCAGCCCGGTTAAGTTGCTTGTGAATACACCTGTCCCGTTTCCATCGGTTGTTTTGCTATTGCTGATTGTCGGAGCAGTAGAAGTGCTCCAGCATACTCCGCGTGCCGTAATAACTAATCCGCCGTCGGAAGTTATATTTCCTCCGGCTGTTGCTGCTGTTGTTGCAATTCCGCTTGGTGCTGTGGTGGTCAGAGCGAGTGTAGCAGCTTGTGTGGTAGTAAATGTAACTTCATTACCATAAACAGTTCCGGTAGCATTTGTAGCATAAGCCCGTACATAATATACAGTGGCAGGAAGCAATCCGGTTAAGCTGCTTGTGAAAGTACCTGTTCCGTTTCCATCGGTGGTTTTGCTGTTGCTGATAGTAGGAGTTGCAGAGGTGTTCCAGCACACTCCACGCGCTGTGACAGTAGATCCACCATCGGAAGTTATATTTCCTCCGGCAGTTGCCGTGGTTGCTGCAATCGCTGTTGGGGTGGCGGTTGTAAGGGCGAGCACATCCCCTTGCGGAGTTGTGAATGAAACCTCATTACCGTATACCGTTCCGTCTCTATTAGTAAGGTAAGCTCTTACATAATAGGTAGTATTGGGCAATAAACCTGTTATGGTACTTGTAAAAATTGCAGTGACAGTCACACCTGTAGTTTTACTGTCGCTAATTGTTGGATTTGATTTTGTACTCCAACATACACCTTGGGAGGTGACCTTTGCATTATTATCATCCGTAATAAACCCACCCGAAGTAGCTGTACTCAAGGTTATATTGGTTATCGGTGTTGTTGTTACAACTGCAAACAGTTTTGGGTTGTCGCAACTGGCTGTGAGAGCTAAAATTACTAGAGCAAGTAGAATTTTGTGAAACTGCATTTTTTTATTTAATTTCATACGTAAATTAATAAGGGTTTTACCCCGTTAAAGTGACTATTTATAGTGTTTTTGATCTTTGAAGGCAAAAAGGATTTACATCTTTTTTGGAGAGCGAAAGCGGTCATGCAAGTTTCGGTAGTGTTTGAAATATGAGAAACAAACGCATAACTCAATGAAAAGTTGTCTGAATACCTTCTCTATAAGCGTTGCTTTAACTTCTTTTACTAATGTTTTTAATAAATAAGGTTTTTGTCTAAAACGATTATTCGTACAGACTGATCTCTTTATTGATAGCAATAAGTTGTTTCTCAATTGTCTTTTTGAATGTGTTGATTTCGGAATTTAATTTCAAATCTTTTGTTTTGATTTGTGATATAATCAATGATGCTGTTTCGGTTTTCTGACGGGCCTGGTTTAAAGCTTCCCTTTGTTTTGAATCCAGCTTAACTGGAGCCGCTTTCGGATTTCGTAAGGTTGAAAAGTGTTTGTTGAATACCTGAACGCCTTCGTTGAATTGATTTACTGCATTATTGAACCGGGCAACTTCAATTTTGAGTTCCTGGTTTTCAATATGCAAGGTTAATTCATGAATTGTTTCTGCTATCAGTTTATTGGATAAGCCGCAATGAATTATTCTTTGTCTCTGGCGCTTTAGGCTTTCCAGCGGGGTTAAAGAGGCAATTGTTTTAATCGAGTCTGAAAAATTTAAATGGGCGGATTCTTTCGGGTTTTTAAAATCTCCTGAATCAAAGTCTTTGAACGAAATAGGATTGGTAGAGAATTGCCAGATAGGGTCGAACGGAATATGTGTTTTGATAAATTCAGCGGGGGGAATCATGAAGTTTGCATCCCTGAACTGTTGGGTAAATTTACCATCAGCCACATGGCCGGCATCCCAGGTTGCATCGATATTATAAAATCTATTGTCGATTTTTACCGCATTCCACGAATGGCCTATTAAATATAATTTCCCATTCTGACGAATATAGCCATCTATAACATACGATTCAATTCCGACCGATTGACAACATGCATTGAACAGGGCTGAATAGTTTGAGCAAACGCCTTTTCTTTTTGTAAGGACATTGTCAATTAGCTCTTGTGGATTGGTATACCTATAATCGGATTTTAGCATTCCAACATTGTACCTGATATTATGTGTGATCCAGAAATAAATAGCGCGGGTTTTATCAGTTGGGGAGGTGAGATGACGAGTCAGGTAACGGGCAATTTCTTTTGCAGTCTTTATATTTGAAGGAACGGTTTCAGACTTCATATCAATTTTACTGTAATCGGCACAAAACCCGGTACTGATAGTGAATAGTAGAAAAGCAAGTAGCAAAAATCGTTTCATTGTAAGGAAAATTTGAAATATAAGTACTTGAACTGAAATAATGTCGTATTTCAAACCACATAGTTGCACATAGTTACATAGTTACTCATAGCTATTTTTAAGAATACATAGGAGACATAGTCAGCTTCGATTTGTCTTTTTTTAACTATCTGTTTCTATGTCTGCTCAAAATCAAGCTTTTATTTTTTGAAAACTATGTGATCTATGTTACTATGTACAACTATGTGGTTGAATATTCTTTTAAGGAATACGACATTTAATTACGACATCTACTTAAGAATGGGCAAAGCACAAAAATAGCGTATCTCTTTCTAATAATTAGTGAGAGATACGCTATTTAAATGATTATTTTCATAATCATCCAATTGTTTTAAGTCATCGGACGATTAAAAAGTCCAATTTTAATCCGGAAACTCCATTAGGTAGGCTTTGATAAAGGCATCAATGTCACCATCCATTACTCCGTTCACGTTTGAAGTCTGGTAATTGGTGCGGTGGTCTTTCACGCGGCGGTCGTCGAAAACGTAGCTGCGGATTTGCGATCCCCACTCAATTTTCTTCTTGCCGGCTTCAACCACGGCTGTTGCAGCCCGGCGTTTTTCCAGTTCCAGCTCATACAGTTGCGATTTCAGCAAGCGGATAGCATTGTCTTTGTTTCCAAACTGCGAGCGGCTTTCGGTATTTTCAATGACAATTTCATCGGGCTGATTTGTTACCGGGTTGATAAATTTGTAGTGCAACCGAACACCGGTTTCCACCTTATTTACGTTCTGTCCACCCGCTCCACTCGACCGGAAAGTGTCCCACGACAGCATGCCCGGATTTACCTCGATCTCAATGGTGTCATCCACCAATGGAACTACATAAACCGAACAAAAAGAGGTCATGCGTTTGCCCTGGGCGTTGAAAGGCGACACGCGCACAAGGCGGTGCACACCGTTTTCGCTTTTCAGGTATCCGTAGGCCATCTCGCCTTCAATTTGCATGGTTACCGTTTTGATTCCGGCTTCTTCGCCATCCAGCAAGTTGGTGATTTCGCACTTGTAACTCTGGCGTTCGCACCAGCGTTGATACATGCGGAAAAGCATCGATGCCCAGTCCTGTGCTTCGGTTCCACCGGCTCCACCCACGATTTTGATCACTGCTCCCAGTTTATCTTCCTCGTGCGAAAGCATGTTTTTCATTTCGATGGCCTCAATCAGGTCCATGGCGTGGCGATATGCTTCGTCCACTTCTTCTTCGCTGACTGCTTCTTCTTTGTAAAAATCGAAAGCCAACTGTAGTTCATCGGCTGCAGTTTTCACCGCATTGTAGCCGGTTACCCAGTTTTTCAACTCTTTCACTTTGCGCATTTGAGCCTCGGCTTCTTTGGCATTATCCCAGAAACCGGGAACTTGCGTGCGCAACTCTTCTTCTTCTATTTGGATCAATTTCGTATCGACGTCAAAGATACCTCCTCAACGCAGACTCGCGCTCCAACACATTTTTCAGTTGGTCTATCGTTATCATTTTCTTTTTGGGGTCTAAAGTCTAGAGTCAAATGTCTATAGACTTGGTTTATAATTATTGATTATTATTCAAATTAATATCGCGAAGCAAATATCTAAAAAAAGAAGCAAGGCATAAATACCAGGATAAAGCCTATTGCAAATCCGGCCAGAGTTTGTCCGGGGGTATGTGCTTTCAGTTCGATGCGCGAAAGGGCTACCAGTGCCGAAATGCCGAAAATGATTCCAAAAAGCCACACCGGATTAATGGCCGTGCGAAAGCATACACCGAAAATAGATCCGCAGAATCCGCCCAGGGCTACAAGATGCGCACTGATTTTCCATTTCAGGTTGATAAACACAACAATGAAGATGGAAAGCGCCGAGCCCATTCCCATGGCTACGATAAACGTGGGAAATTGCAATGTGCGCCACATGAACAGCGACCAAAACACGTAAGCCATGAACGAAAAAAGATACGGCATGGTGCGCTCTTCTTTTCTGGATATGAACATGTCTTTTATTTCGCCTCTTTTCATCATCAGCCAGATAGGCAATGCCGGAAGTATGCCGGTAAATATCAATGTCCCGATGATGGCTACCCAACGCCAAATGGCCGGCATAGGCATAAAGATATCCATGTTCATCAATAGGATCATGGCGTATGTTGGCATCAGCAGTGGTTGGAATACCAGCGAAACAGCTTTGAAGAAAATTTTCATTCGTTCAGTAATATGTGTTTGATATCGTACAGAATTTTACAACTCAATGTCTTTGATTTAAAATACTTATTATAAAATGTTTTACTATATCTGCCTCTTCGGTTTTGCTTGTGGCTATAAAGAGCGTCAGGGCAGCAAGCGCTTCGTTGCTAATCAGCGGTGTACCATTCGTGCGATACAGTGCATTGTTTCTTTCTAAGAATAATAAAAAACAAGCCGCAGCAATACGTTTGTTACCATCCACAAATGAATGGTTTTTTGTTATGAAGTACAACAGATTGGCTGCTTTTTCCTCAATAGTAGGATATAGTTCAACTTTATTGAAGCTTTGTGCAATCTGGTTTATAGAACTGTGAAAACTTTCGTCTTTGGGTTGAGCAAACACGTCCGAAGCAAATTCGGAATACATCGCCTGTATCAGCTTCATATACTCATCGAATGAAGGAAAAATGGTTGTTGCAACTGTTATTCCTTCGGTTTCGAGAGTCTGATGATCAAAGTCATCGAGCAGTGATAAGCCTTTTGCAAAAACAAGTAGCATTTGGCTATCGTCTTGGGTAGCTTGTTGCTCGATGGCGCGGTTGAGGATACGAATGCCAGTTTTAAGATATTCTACTTCCTGTTGTTTTTGCGCCAACCGCTTTTCATTGATAGCGTAACCTTGCACTAGGTAAGAATTCAATTTTTCAGTTGCCCATTTTCGAAAAAGTGTTCCTTTAAATGAGCTTACTCTATATCCAACTGCTAATATAACATCTAAATTATAGAAATCTATTTTTCTAATGACAGTTCGGTTTCCTTCCATTTGAACTGTTGCATTTTTTGCAACAGTTGCATCTGTCTCCAACTCTCCTTCATTAAAAATATTCTTTATATG
>DATFAW010000389.1:0-4438 GCA_035254165.1 Paludibacter sp. | reverse complement strand
AGACCCTATTTAATCAAATAAATAACTGTATCAAAAGCACGCAAATAACACAAACCACACAAATTTTCGCAAATAAAACTTTTTAAGTCAAATGTAATTGTCAGATTTTTAATTCAATAAAATTGCGTTGATTTGTGTTGTTTGCGTTCAAAAAACACTTTTGATATAGCCTCTTTCTATGTATAACAACACATTCCAAATCAATTCGATAACCGATTCGTATCTTTATATTGATCCACAAAATCCATTGGACGTACTCCAAATTGTTTTTGAAAGCACTTGCTGAAATAGGATGGATTGTTGAATCCAACCATATAGGCTATCTCGTTGATTCTATATTCTTTCTGAACCAAATATCCGGCTGCTTTTTTCAAACGGATCAATTGAATCAGTTCATTGGGTGTAATATCGGCAAGCGTTTTAATCTTGGCAAATAATCCGGAGCGACTGATACAAAGTTCTTCGGCTAAAATATCGATGGAGAAACTTTCGTTCGAGATATTGTGCTCGATAATTTCATTCACTTTGGTCAGGAACTGCTCGTCGGCCGAATTACCGGCAATGCTGGTGATGGACACAAAAGGCATCTCAGAGTATTTTCGACGTAACAAATCCCTGGATTCAATGAGGTTGTTTATTTGAGCTTTTAGGTGGCTTATCGAAAATGGTTTCTCGATATAAGAATCTGCTCCAATGTTAAGTCCATCTATCTTTGAATTTAAGTCCGTTTTGGCTGTTAATAGAATGACCGGGATATGACTCCAGAGAATATTTGACCTGATTTCTTTGCAGAACTCCATTCCATCCATGCGAGGCATCATCAAATCGCTAATGATAAGGTTTATATCGTGTTTCTTTATCAGTTCCAATCCATCCAGTCCGTCGCGGGCGGAGATAACCTCGTAATCTTCTATAAAATTACTGCAAAGAAAACTGCGCATATCGGCATTGTCTTCAACAATCAGCAAAACAGGTTTATCCGTTTTGGCTTTCGGTGCATGATTGGCTGTATCGGGAACAATATCCACACACAGCGGCAATGGTTGTACAAGCTCTTTTGGTTCTTCCTGAATTTCGGATTGTTCACAACTTCTCATAGGCAGGGAAATGCTAAACGTTACTCCACGGGGAACTGTATCGGTTACCGAAATCGTTCCTTTATGGGCATCAGCAAGGCTTTTGACCAACGATAAACCAATGCCGGTTCCGGGCTTGTTGCCCGAAGGTATTTGATAGAAAGGAGTGAATATCTTTTCTTTCTCTACGTCCGAAATGCCATTGCCATTATCCTGAACCCGAATTTCGAAAGTGCCCTGTTCTGGATAAGAATTACACATAAGGATAATTTGATTATTGGTAAACTTCATGGCATTGGTAAGCAGGTTACTCACAAGCTTTGTAATTGCCTCGTAATCAATAACCGCTTCGAGTTCTTTATCCGGGCAAAGAAACGTAAACTCAATTTTATTCTGCTCAATCAGAGGTTTAAACCGATCGTAAATGTTGAGAAGCAACAGATAAATATTTTGTCGCGTAAAGTTCAGCACCAAAGCGCCTTGTTCCACTTTCCGAAAATCGAGCAACTGATTGACTAAATGAAGCAGCCGCTGGCTGTTACGATCAATAATATTCAAATCGTTTCGAATATTATCAGGAAATGTGAAAGCCGTAGTCATAATTTTCTCCAATGGACCGATAATGAGCGAAACCGGAGTCCGTATTTCATGGGCAATCATAGTAAAGAATTGTATTTTTGCGTTGTACAGTTCTTTTTCTTTGGTCTGGTTCAGTTCTTTGATTTCTTCGTCGTGCCGCCGTTTAGCCCGTAACTTGGTATATTTCAATAGAAAAATCAACCCTGTTATTAGGAGAATGAGATAGAGTAACTTAAAGCCAATAGTAAGCCAAAATGGCGGATGAATGACAATTTTGATGGATGCGCCTTGTTCGTTCCATAACCCATCATTGTTCGATGCTTTGACCCGAAACACATATTCTCCGGCAGGAAGGTTGGTGTACGTGGCTTTGTTCTGTTTGTTTACATAATTCCAGTCCTTGTCAAAACCTTCCAGTTTATAGGCGTACATATTTTTTTCGGGAGTAATATAACTCAACGCTGCGTATCCCAAACTAAAGACATTATCTTTATAAGACAAATCAATCTGTTTCATCGAACCGATAGTTTGTGTTAGTGGTCCATTTGGATCAACTTTTACATCTTTATTGAATATCTCTAGATTTGTAATGGCAACCGGCGGACGAAATTTGTTTGTTACCAGATTTTTTGGACAAAATGCATTGAATCCGGCGGCAGTTCCAACATAGATTTTGCCTGTTGAACTTTTAAAACCAGAATTGAAAATAAACTGATCGCTCAGCAAACCATCGCTACGGGTAAAAACCTGGCAGCTGCCATTTTGTGTGTTATAACGAATCAAACCTTTCGAACTGGTAAGCCATAGCATGTTATTGTTTTCAATAATGCAACAAATTGCATTGTTAGGTGTATTCAATGGTACAGGAATAAAACAATCTTTGGAATAATCGAACCGACAAAGCCCATTAGACGTACCAGCCCACAATTGTCCTTTCCTGTCGGTCGTGATACAGTTTAGTTGGTTACATGGAATTGAACCTCTTCCAACAATTGTACTGCTATAGTTCCGCCATTCGTTTGTCTGCGGATTAAGCCTGAATACACCTTTGCCCTGAGTTGCAAACCATATCCAACCTTTAGTATCTTGCGTTATATCAATGGTGGTAGCATTGAGATGCTTTACGCGGATAAAACTATCAGTTGGGCGGTTATATAGATTCAGCCCCGACATGCTGGCTACCCACATTCTTTGGTCTCGATCTTTATAAATGGCATAAATGCTTCCTCCGTCGAGGGTTTTGGGATTTTCGTCTACAGAATTATACAATTTAAATTTACCTGTTTTAGTATTCAGTACATTGAGCCCGCCTGAATAGGTTCCAATCCACAGATCATCATTATCCCAACAAAGTGCATGGACATTATGGAATGAAATACTATTTCGCCCGGGTTGGGGCATATAGGCGGTAAAATGTCCGGTTTGAGTATTCAGGCAGTTCAATCCGCCATCATCGGATGCAATCCAGATATTTCCTTTCTTATCCTCGGTAAAACGGCTAATTATATTACCATTCACCGAATTACTGTATCGCGAGTGCGTATAACGCTCAAAAAGCCCGCTATTAGGGGATAAGTAATTCACACCACCAAAATAAGTACCAATCCAGATGCCGCCTTCACGGTCCTTGAAAATAGGATAAATAAATTTGTCGGAGAGTGCCGATGGGTCTATTTCACTGGAAGTTAGCACGCGGTGATTATTTGTCTGGGTGTTGAAAAAACTCAAGCCGTCATCAGAGCCAATTAATAAAATATTGGGACTATATTCACTTATCTCATGAACATGCAGAATTCCACCTTTCGATTCGGGCGATAAATATTTAGTTGTACTCTTTGATTGCTTGTTTAGTTTAAGCAAACCGGTATTCCAGGTTCCGAGCCACAAATTGCTTTTTGAATCTTCGAATATTTTATAAATAGAAAACTCTTTTTGTTTGCTATCTTTTAGTTTGATGTCAAACACCCTGAAACAATTTTTAGCCCGATCGAAGTATATAAGTGGATTGCGTGGTGTTTTAGGTGCTGCCCATACCTGATTGGAATGGTCAACGTAGATATAATTCAGAAAATCGTATACTTCAGACACACCCCGGTTGTTAATCACTCTGTATTGCTCAAGTTCTCCGGATGAAAGATGGTAGCGAAAAATTCCTTGCCCATATGTGGAGAACCATAAATTACCCGCTTTATCCTCAACAATATTATTAATGTTCGAAGTAATTGATATTCCATCTGCTTTATTTTCAAAGTGAGTGAATTTTTCAGTAAGTGGATGATAAACAGTGACACCATCATCGGTTCCAATCCAGATATTGCCTTTGCTATCTTCCAGTAATGCCGAAATATAATTGCTGCCAATAAAGTTTGTTGCAACTTTTGAGGTCCGGTACTCTTTGAAGGAATGTCCATCAAAACGATTCAACCCATCTTCGGTTCCGAACCAGATAAACCCCGAACGATCCTGAATAATACTTCGAACAGTATTAATGGTTAGCCCATCTTCGGCCTTGTAATGCCGAAAGCTGAATTCGACAGCTTTAATTGTATTCGAAAAGAAAAAGATGAATAAAACGCTGGTAATTATTTGCTGTTTTCTCATTGATAAATGCGATTATGATTTTTCGGAAAAGACAATACAATATTAGTACAATTATTTTTCAATTGGCTAAATATAGTCCAGAAACATGAAAGAATAGTCTATAAATTGCACGGAAAATCCTGTTTTTGCGACATTTATGCATTTAAATTGAATAAATTGTTTTTAGATGATTTTGTTATCTT
>DATFAW010000388.1:0-2244 GCA_035254165.1 Paludibacter sp. | reverse complement strand
GTGAAAAAATCGCAAAATGATTATTGGCGCTTAAAGTGTTGATATTTATATTGATGATATTAGAAAAATGAATTTATTGTTTAAGTGGTTTTGTAGAAAAAACCACACGGGTGTAGTGTTAAATATGGCAAAAGTAATTTGTTGTCGGTTATATTGCGACGTGGGTGGCTTGGGGTCTTTACCCTTTGAGGTCATTCTTCCTTGTGATTTTCTCTTCCCAAAGTACCCACATAAGGAAAATCATTCCGTAAAAGACATATTTGAAAAAGTACAAATGTAGAAAGTCGAACCAGTTTGGATGATTTTCAATGCAGAAGGTAATAAATGTGATTCTGAAAATATTGAAGAGATGGATGAGCACTAAACCTAATGGAATATACCAAAGTTTTTTTAACCATTGGCCGCGGTAAAAAGCTATGATGCAGAAGAAAATGTATGCTTGTTTAAGGCCGGTACATGCCCAGATTACTTGTACGGAATTGCCATTTGCGTATCGAAGGGAATTATCTGGTTTTAACGTTGCTTTAGAGCCTATAAAATGCAAAATGGTTTCGCAAATATGTGCAATGTGGTGAGCGGTCCAAATAAAAGGTGCTGAAATGTCGAAGCCCCAAAATGTAACTGTTGAATTCAGATTTGTAGAGTCGTCCCCCAACACGTTGCATTTCCAGAATATATTTGATCCCATTAAAATTACAGCAAAAATAATGACTCCTTTATAAGGTTTCAGTTTTTTTGAAAGTTTAATAGATGGTAGCTTCATATTGAGCTATTTACTGATCAGAATTTATTAGAAACCCGTGCAAACGGGACTTCTTCGATGGAGCAAAAATCGTTATGCAAATATTTGAAATAACCGGTAATGGCAATCATGGCGGCATTGTCAGTGGTAAACGCAAAAGGTGGAATGTAAACCTCCCAACCATATTTGGTCGCATGGTCGTGAAATGCCTGGCGTAGGGCCGAATTGGCCGAGACTCCTCCGGCTACAGCCACTTGACGAATTTTTAATTCCGAAGCAGCTTTCCGAAGCTTGCTCATTAAAACCTCAACCACTGTTGCCTGGAGCGAAGCGCAAAGATCATTCATGTTTTCTTCAACGAAATTTGGGTTTTCTTTGACTTTGTCTCGCAATAAATAAAGGAATGATGTTTTTAGGCCGCTGAAACTGTAGTTGTAACCCGGTATTTGTGGTTTGTTGAAGGAGAAAGCTTTCGGGTTTCCTTCTTTTGCCAATCGGTCAATGTGAGGACCACCGGGGTAGGGAAGCCCCATGACTTTAGCGCATTTGTCGAATGCCTCACCTGCTGCATCATCGATAGTTTGCCCGATCACTTCCATGTCATCGTAGGCTTTTACCAATACAATTTGCGAATTTCCACCCGAAACCAGCAGGCACAAAAATGGGAATTCGGGCTGACGTTCATTTGGTTTCCCTTCGCTGATAAAGTGAGCCAAAACATGTGCTTGAAGATGATTTACATCTACAAGCGGAAGGTTTAGGGCTTGTGCAAATCCTTTGGCAAATGAGGTGCCAACCAACAATGAACCTAGTAAGCCCGGACCGCGTGTGAAAGCTATGGCGCTCAATTCAGATTTATCAACTTCAGCGCGCTTGAGTGCTTCGTGAACAACCGGAATGATATTTAATTGATGCGCTCTCGAAGCCAGTTCAGGGACTACACCTCCAAAGCTGGTGTGAACAGCTTGACTGGCAATTACATTTGAAAGCATCACGCCGTTCCGGATTACTGATGCAGAAGTGTCATCGCAAGAAGATTCGATGCCTAATATGATTGTTGAACTCATTGTTGAAAGTTGGAATTAGTCAATAGATTTGGCATTCTTAACGGATATGAGATTCTATTGGCATGACAATTGTTATTTGTTATTTTTAATTGTTTTGTTAGAGGCGATTCCTTGCGTTATTCACGAATTATTATTTACTTTTGCGTAACAAACTTCAAAGGTATAAAAAAAACAGGTAAAATATTAGGTTTTAGTGTAGGAGGAATAATTTTATTTCTCGCATTGTTATTTGTGCTAATTCAAACTAGCTTAATACAGAGCTTTATATCTAAAGCAATCGTATCGGAGCTTTCGGATAAGCTACATACTAAAGTTAGTATTGGCAAGATAGAATATAAGTTTTTTGACGATATTGCTATTCGCGATTTATACGTTGAAGATCAACAAAAAGACACACTTCTATTTGTTAATCGAGCTGATGCACATTTCAAATTC
>DATFAW010000387.1:0-4333 GCA_035254165.1 Paludibacter sp. | reverse complement strand
ATAAGTAGGCAACAAAACAGATATTCATTTTATTTAATAACTCATTTCTACAATTTTAGCGGCATCAGCAGGAGTTACTTTCTGATGCTCGCCTAAGCCTAACCAACCACGTTCGGTAAAACGTTTTGAAACTATTTCGGCTGTACCCGAATAATCAGCGGTATATTCCGAAAGTTTGGTTTTAATCCCCAACGAATGGAAGAACTCTTCCGTTTTATCAATGCCGGCTTTCGCTTTTTCGTCGATAGTTCCGCTGGTTACACCCCAGATACGTTCAGCATATTGTGCCAACTTGTCTTTTTTACTTTCCAGGTTATAACGGTAATGGCTTGGAGCAATGATGGCTAGTGTACGTGCATGATCGATGCCAAACAAAGCTGTCAGTTCATGACCCAGCATATGCACCGCCCAATCTTGGGGAACGCCTTGTCCTATTAATCCATTCAATGCCATGGTGCAACTCCACATAAAATTGGAAGCAGCATTGTAATCCGAAGCATCTTTTAGTATAGCAGGAGCTACTTCAACCAAGGTTTGAAGGATACTTTCGGCAAATCGATCCTGCAACTGGGCATTAGCAGGGTAGGTCATATATTGTTCCAACACATGCGTGTAAGCATCAGCTAATCCGTTTGCAATTTGTTTTTGAGGAATAGAACTTACTACTTGAGGATCGAGAATGGAAAACAAAGGGTACAAGGCAGGTCCTCCTGTTGCTAGTTTCTCTTTCGTTTCTCTGCGGGTAAGTACAAATCCTGAATTCATTTCAGATCCGGTGGCAGGCAAAGTCAATACAGCACCAAAAGGCATTCCTTTCAGAATCGGTTTTCCGCCAGTCAACAAATCCCAGGGCGTTTCACCTTCATATTCAGCGGCTGCCGATAAGAATTTAGTTCCATCAATGACCGAACCACCACCAACTGCGAGTAAAAACGTGATTTTCTGTAATTTTATCTGTTCCAATGCATTCATCAAAACTTCATATTCGGGATTTGCCGGTATGCCTCCAAATTCAACTACCTCAAAAGCCGAAAGTGCCTTTTTTACCTGGTCATAAATACCGTTAGTCTTTATACTTCCGCCTCCGTAAAGCAGAAGAACCCGGGCATTTACCGGAATTTCTTTTGCCAGATTAGCGATTTTATCTTTTCCGAAAATAATCTTAGTCGGGTTTTTAAATTCAAAATTGTTCATATTGTACTCTCTTTTTTATTGTTGTTTAATTATATTTTCACGATCATTTTTCCGTTGTTTTTCCCTTCAAAAAGTCCGATAAATGCTTCCGGAATGTGATTAAATCCCTCCACAATTGTTTCGGAGTAAGTCAGTTTACCTTCTTGCACCCATTCAGTAAGTTTCGCCATAGCTTCCGGAAACTTCGCTGCATAATTGCGGACAATGAATCCCTGCATTAAAGCACTGTTTTTCACCAATGTTGTCTCCACTCTGGGGCCCACAGGTACCGAAGTTTCATTATACACAGAGATAGAGCCGCATATAATCAACCGTGCAAATTGATTTATATTAGCCAATACAGCGTCGGTAATTTCGCCACCTACATTGTCAAAATAGACATCCACACCATCAGGACATGCAGCTGCAATAGCTTCTTTCATGTTACCGGTAGTATTATAATTAATGGCTGCATCAAAACCATACTTAGCTTTGAGCATCTCTACTTTCTCGTCTGTTCCGGCAATACCCACAACGCGACAACCTAATAATTTGCCGATTTGTCCGGCTATACTTCCTACAGCACCTGCTGCACCCGACACAACCAATGTTTCTCCGTTTTTAGGTTTTCCAATTTCGGTTAGTCCCAGATAGGCAGTCAATCCGGTCATTCCTAATACGCCTAAATAAGCTGATAAAGCGGCTTTAGCCGGATCTACTTTAAGTAAACCTTTACCATCCGATTTTTGATACTCTGTCCATTCAAGCATCCCCGATACAAAATCACCTTTGCTAAAACCTGCAAGATTTGACTCCACAACTTCGGCTACTACGCCCGAACTTATCGGTTTTTGTAATTCAAAAGGAGCAGAATATGATTTTGCATCGCTCATTCTGCCGCGCAGGTATGGATCTACCGAAACATAGGTAGTCTTTAAAAGTATTTCAGCAGTTCCTATTTGAGGTTTCTTTTCTTCTACAAATTTAAAATCCGTCAGCCGGGGTTTCCCAACCGGTCTTTTGTCTAAAACTATTGTTTGATTCATATGACTTATTTATTACATTTAATAATGAACGTTCATTCTCTTTTCCGGGTAAAAAAATTAGACTTTTATAGAATCCCATGCAGCTTGAAAAGCATCCAGGCGATCACTTTCATTTATATTGATAGTGCCTTTTACATGTATTGGCAATAAAAATGATAATGGATACACAGTGTATGCATAAAGAAGATAAGGTGATATAGACTTAATTATGCCCTCTTTTTTGCCACGTTCCCATAAATCTAGCAGGGGTTGCAAATGTTTCAATCCTTTTTGGAAACTCGTATCATCTATCATGGGTGTATTATCGCATTGAGATAGAAACATAGCTTCTTCAGTTTTGTTCAATTTATAGTCAGCTATATTATTCCAAATCACTTCAAATCCCTTTTTTACAGGCAATTCAGTATTATATCCCTGAAAAGCATGGCTACAAAAAGAAGCTTTAACCTCTATGTAAAGTTTGTTGATTAAATCTTGTTTATTCTCAAAATAGATATAAATGGTTGCCGGCGAAACTCCTGCCAGTTTAGCTATTTTAGACATCGGCGTATCGTGAAATCCACGGTTATTCACCAACGTGAGAGTAGCCTGAAGCAATGCCGTATATTTATCACTAACTTTTTCTTTCATAACCTGATTTTTAGTTCTTATCTGTTTTCGCTGCAAAGATAGATAAAAACATTTAATTAGTGAACGTTCATTCACCTATTTTTGTTCGTATTCCTAACAAAAAAAGCATCGATAGTCCAGTTGAACTATCAATGCTTCAATTATTCTACAAAAACCCGACAATTGGCTTTTACTTCAATTCAGTTTTAATTGCGCTTTTATAGTCGGCGCTGTAGCCGGTATGAGCGGTGAAAACATATTCTACCTGAGGTAAGTTCGAAATCTTGTCAAACGATTTGATGGCTGTTTTTAAATCCATGCTAAAAAACTTATTTGGTTTGTCAATCTTTCCTTCTTTTAATCCAAAAGCATCACCCACAAACAAATACTTGCCATTAATCACATAACTCATCGAACCCGGAGTATGTCCCGGAGTCAGGATTCCTTTGATTGAGATTTTTCCAACAGTCAGCATTTGTTGATCGTCCAATAATATATAGCTGCTTGCAGAAATTTTATTGTAAAAAAACAGCATCTTGGGTGTTTTCCCATTAATCATTTGCTCCTCCTGACGGGCAAGATAAACCTTGGCATTTTTGAATAAAGGAAGCGCGGCTGTATGATCACCATCACCATGGGTAAGAAATACAGCAACAACTTTTGATGAATCTATGTTTAGTTTAGCTAGTCCAGCCCTAACGGCTTTTATATCTTCTCCTGCATCCACAGCCACATAGTTGTCACTGTCTTTAACCAGAAACATATTTACAAAAGAATCTTTGATAGCAAACACATTATGAACCACTTCCTTGGTTTCAGTAACATGCATTTTGTTGATTTCCGATTTAAATTTAAAATAGAAGCCACCCATAATGATTAGCAGAACAACCAGCACTGTAGCTATTCCAATTAAAATCCATTTTATTATCTTATTCATAATTTGAAATTTAATAGTTTTTTCAGTATCCTTATTTTAATTGAGTATTAACCGCATTCTTATAATCGCTGCTATAACCAGTGTGAGCAGTGAATATATATCCCGCTTTTGGAAGTTTATTTATTTTTTCAAAAGAGATTACGGCTGACTTCATATCTTTGCTATAGTCTTTATTCGGCTTATCTACCTTTCCATTTATCAAACTAAATGCGTCGCCTACAAATAAGTACTTGTCATTTACTAAATAAGACATTGAACCGGGAGTATGCCCCAGAGTCAGGATTCCTTTGATTTTTATGTTGTTTACCTGAATGATTTGTTGATCTTCCAAAAAGCGGTATTCATTTTTATAATTCTTTTTATTGAGAGTCAAAGTAGCTGATTTTTTATCCGTTATTGGCATTTCCAGTTTTGAGAGGTAAATCCGTGCGTTCTTAAATAAGCCGATGGCAGCAGTATGATCAAAATGTGTGTGAGTCAGAAATAGGGCAATCACCTTATCCGGATTAATTTTTAGCTTTTGAAGTTCTTTTGAAATAGCCTCCAGATTACTTCCGGCATCAATAAC
>DATFAW010000386.1:0-6386 GCA_035254165.1 Paludibacter sp. | reverse complement strand
AAAAATCATGCAGTTTCCAATCGTTTTTTACTGCTAATTTTAAAGAATAAAGTATCTTTGTGAGCTAAAACCCAAACGATGAGTCATTCGATTACAAAGATATGTGAGGATTTTATTCCTGAATTGAATCAAGCCATTGGCGAACAAAGTGCAGAGAGCATTTTTGTACTGACAGATGAAAATACGCAGAAATTCTGCTTGCCATTAGTTTTACAATCCGAAAAACTGAAAGGTTGTCATGTAATTTGCATTCCAAGTGGCGATGAGAATAAAAATGTGGATTCTGCAGTTGCTATTTGGAAATACCTTAGCGAAAATGGAGCTACACGTAAATCTTTGATGGTCAATTTGGGTGGAGGTGTTGTTACGGATATTGGTGGGTTCACAGCTTCGACGTTTAAGCGTGGTATGCGCTATATCAATGTTTCTACCACGTTGCTTGGTGCTGTAGATGCAGCTACCGGTGGAAAAACCGGTATCAATTTTATGGGGTTGAAAAATGAAATTGGTGTTTTTGCTCCCGCAGAAACTGTTTTGATTAATATTGATTTTTTCAAAACGTTGGATGCTGCGAATTTACGCTCCGGTTATGCCGAAATGGTGAAACATGCGCTGATTGATACCCACGAAGAATGGGAAAGCGTATTGAAATATGATTTGGATAAAATTGATTTTGCTGAGCTAAAAACTTTGTTGGATAGAAGTATACGGATTAAGGAACGTGTTGTAGAGCAAGATCCGTTCGAAGCCAATATCCGAAAAGCGTTGAATCTGGGGCATACATTTGGTCATGCGTTCGAAAGTTGGTCGTATAAAATTCAACGGCCTGCTTTGCACGGATATGCTGTAATGTGGGGATTACTTTGTGAATTGTATTTATCATTTATCAAGCTCGATTTCCCAAAAGATGAACTTCTTCGATTAAAGTATTTGATTAAAGAATACTACGGAGCTTTTGAATTTAGCTGTAAAGATTATGAATCGCTTTTTGAACTAATGACACACGACAAAAAGAACGATTCGAAAGAAATAAATTTTACGTTGTTGGCTGATATTGGTGACATTCACATTAATCAGACAGCTACAAAAGATGAGATTTTTGAATGTTTTGATTTTTTTAGAGAGGGGTAACCTCTGTTTTGATTTATAAAAAATAGATATGGGTAAAACTTTAATTATTGGGGCTAGCAGCAATACGGAACGATATTCATACCTTGCTGCAGAAAGGTTGTTAGCTCATGGATATGACATTGAGTTGCTTGGGAAAAAACCGGATGTGATTTTTGGTAGAACAATTGATACTCAAAAGATAAATTATGAAGATATTGATACGGTGACTTTGTATATTTCGGAGAAGTTTCAACCGGAGTATTATGAATATGTGGTTTCGCTGAATCCGCGTCGTGTTATTTTTAATCCGGGAACTGAAAATCCTGAATTTGAAGAGTTGCTGATTCATAATGATATACATATCGAAGAAGCCTGTACATTAGTTTTGCTGAGAACAGGACAATACTAAACCCCTAGCCCCTAAAGGGGAACAAGAGGTTGTAAATGAAAAAAAGGATTAATAAGTAAATAAACTAACTAATTCTCCGTCAGTTGACGGATTAGGGGTCATTATAATGAAAATAGCTTTAATAGGATATGGAAAAATGGGTAAAACCATTGAGCGAATAGCATTGGAACGTGGGCATGAAATTGTGTCGGTGATTGATGTTGATAATTTAGATGATTTCGAATCAGATGCTTTTAAAAGTGCTGATGTAGCCATTGAATTTACCGTGCCTCAGGTTGCGTTGCGTAATTATCGCCGGGCTTTTGCGTCGGGTGTTGCAGTAGTGTCAGGTACAACCGGTTGGACGGAAGAGCTGCCTGCATTAAAAAAAGAAATAGAAGAAGGCGGAAATACGTTGTTCTGGTCGTCAAATTTCAGCATAGGTGTAAATATCTTTATGGCTGTGAATAAATACCTGGCAACTATTATGAATCAGTTTCCAACCTACAATGTGGAAATGACTGAAGTGCATCACACCCAAAAGTTGGATGCTCCAAGTGGAACAGCTATTACTCTGGCAGAAGGTATTCTCGAAAAGTTGGATAGAAAAAATGTTTGGGTAAAAGAAACCGAAATAAAACCGGAAGAAATGGCTATCAAATCTATTCGTGAAGGACAAGTTCCCGGCATTCACACTATTCGTTACGAATCGGAAGTGGATTCGATTGAAATTACGCACGATGCTAAAAGTCGTGAAGGATTTGCCCTAGGAGCCGTGGTGGCAGCTGAGTTTACTGCCGGTAAAAAAGGATTCCTGGGAATGGAAGATATGCTGAAATTTTAATCTATAATTTATAATTCTCAACAAAAGATGAGTGCAGACAAACAAACATCGCGTTTTCAACAGCCGCTGAAACAATGGATTAAATGCAGCGTGTGGTGCCTGGTTTATATTTTATTTATAGCATGGGTTGGCAATTTTTGGTGGCTTTTGCTGTTGCCGGTAATATTTGATGCTTTCATTACCAATTATATACCGTGGACTTGGTGGAAGAAAAGCAAAAACCAAGCTTTGTTAAGTCTTATGGGATGGGTAGATGCTATTGTATTTGCTTTGGTGGCTGTCTATTTTATCAATACTTTTTTGTTTCAAAATTACCAAATACCAAGTTCCTCGCTTGAAAAGAGCTTGCTGGTAGGCGATTTCTTGTTTGTGAGTAAAGCCAGTTATGGACCACGCGTGCCAAATACGCCGCTTTCGTTCCCATTGGTTCAACATACATTCCCTTTGCTGAATTGCAAATCTTTTATTGAAAAACCTCAATGGGACTATCATCGGTTGACAGGTTTTGATCATATTAAACGTGATGATATTGTTGTGTTTAACTTCCCTGCAGGTGATACAGTGGCATTGAAAATGACAAATCCGGATTATCATTCTTTGTGTTTTGCATATGGTAAAGATATGGTAAACACCCGAAAAGATATTTTTGGAGATATTGTTTATCGTCCGGTTGACCGTCGCGAAAACTTTGTGAAGCGTTGCGTAGCTATTTCGGGTGATTGGCTTCAAATAAAGGACAATCAGATTTATGTGAATGGACAGAAACAAGCGAAGATTCCCGGAATTCAATTTAATTATTTAGTTCAAACTGATGGAACTCTTTTGACGAGGGATGTATTAGATAAATTAGGAATTAGTGTTGATGACGATTCGTTAGTTATAAAAGGAGGGCAACCGGCTGATCAAAACGAAGAGCAAAATGCACAGATGATTGCAGAGTTAGGGTTAGATCCTAAATTTCCTGTTTATCATTTCCCGTTGAATGAGGAAACTTATAACAAAATTCAGCAGGTAACTGGTGTGAAGAAAGTCAAAATAGAACAGTCTACCCGTTTGGATGTATTTCCTTTGGGGGGTCATAAAAGTTGGACTCGTGATAATTACGGACCGATATGGGTACCTAAAAAAGGAACTACGTTGGCACTTAATGCATACAATTTCCCAATTTACGAGCGTATTATCCGTGTTTACGAAAACAATAAGTTGGATGTAAAAGGTGGCGTATACTATCTTAACGGCAAACCAACAAAAACATATACTTTTAAAATGGATTATTACTGGATGATGGGCGATAATCGTCATAATTCAGCCGATTCACGTTATTGGGGTTTTGTGCCCGAAGATCATGTTGTTGGACGTCCGGTAATGGTTTGGTTGTCGTTGGATAAAGATAAAGGTTGGTTTAGCGGTAAGATCCGTTGGAGCAGATTCTTTAAAAATGCAGAAAGATAAGACCCCTAACTCCCCTAAAGGGGAGTTTAAGAGTGGAACTAAGATGTTTATGTTCAATTTTTCAAGTCCGTTTTAATGTTGCAACAGCAAAAGCCCCCTTTAGGGGGTTGGGGGTCAGTAGTTTGTATGTCTTCGGCCTATTTAGCTCCGGTGGAGTATTATTCTGCTATGGGCAAGGCCAAAATCGTTTATTTCGAACATTGTGATTATTACGTAAAGCAAACATATCGGAACCGGTGTCACATTGCAGCGGCAAATGGCGTAATGGCGTTGAGTATTCCGGTGGAAAAAGCAAGTTCAGAGAAGATGCTGACCCGGGATGTTCGAATC
Source organism: Paludibacter sp. (assembly GCA_035254165.1). GTDB lineage: Bacteria > Bacteroidota > Bacteroidia > Bacteroidales > Paludibacteraceae > Paludibacter. Next base: position 2,262 of record DATFAW010000386.1, on the reverse strand, counting down.
TCGGATCATAACGATTGGCAGTTGAACCACTGGCGCTCGATTGAGTCTGCCTATAATTCAACTCCTTTTTTTGAATACTATAAAGACGATTTACTGCCTTTTTACGAGAAGAAATGGACGTTCTTGTGGGATTTTAATCAGGAGATTCAAACCCGAGTGTTGGAATTGTTGGAATTAAAACCCGAAATTCAACTGACTGGTGAGTATAAAATCACGTTGAACGAAAGTGTATTGGATTTACGCGAGAGTATTCATCCAAAGAAACAGGATTTGCAAGCTGAATACAAACCTTATTATCAGGTTTTTGAACAGCGGTTTGGGTTTCAACCTAATTTAAGCATTATCGATTTGCTTTTTAATATGGGAAATGAAGCGCAATTGATAATTTAAGATCAAATAATTGGAAATTATAATATTATGGAACAAATAGATTGGAGTAATTTGGGATTCGGTTATATGAAAACCGATTGTAATATCCGTTGTACGTATAGCGATGGCAAGTGGGGAGAGTTGGAAGTTCACGAAAGTGAATACCTGAGTTTGCACATGGCTGCTACCAGCTTGCATTATGGACAGGAGTCGTTTGAAGGTTTAAAGGCATTTCGTGGGAAAGATGGAAAAATTCGTATTTTCCGAATGGGTGATAATGCTTTGCGTATGCAAGATTCAAGTGATGGTACTATGATGGCAAGGGTTCCTGTTGAAAAATTTGAGGAAGCCGTATTGAAGGCTGTGAAACTGAATGAACGCTTTGTGCCACCCTATGAATCGGGTGCATCATTATATATACGTCCGGTACTTTTTGGCAGTGGGGCACAAGTGGGCGTAAAGCCTGCTTCTGAATATATGTTTATTGTATTTGTTACGCCGGTTGGACCTTATTTTAAAGGCGGTTTTCAAACCACTCCGTTTGTTATTATGCGTGAGTACGATCGTTCGGCTCCACTTGGAATGGGAAAATATAAAGTAGGTGGTAATTATGCAGCAAGTTTGGTGGCAGGTGAAAAAGCGCACCAGTTGGGTTATTCAAATATATTTTATCTGGATGCAAAAGAAAAGAAATATATAGACGAATGTGGTGCTGCTAACTTCTTTGGTATAAAAGATAATACCTATGTAACTCCAAAATCGACTTCTATTTTGCCTTCTATAACGAATAAAAGTTTGATGGTGCTGGCTCAGGATTTAGGATTAAAAGTTGAGCAACGGGCAATTCCGGTAGAAGAACTTGCTACGTTTGAAGAAGCCGGAGCGTGTGGAACAGCTGCAGTTATTAGTCCTATAGAGCGAATTGATGATTATGATGAAAAGAAATCGTATGTTTTCTCGCATGATGGCAAACCGGGTCCGGTTTGCGATAAACTGTATAATAAACTCCGTGGCATTCAGTATGGTGACGAACCGGATACACACGGTTGGGTGACGGTAGTTGAGTAATCAACATATCAACACATTACCTAATCCTCACATCAGAAATATGATCTCTAAATCAGAAGTTTTCCCTATTGGACAAATTACCAAGCCTCACGGTGTAAATGGTGAAATGTCATTTTCGTTCACCTCCGATATTTTCGATAGGGAGGAAATTCCGTATTTCGTTTTTGAAATGCAGGGAATTTTGGTACCTTTTTTCCTGGAAGAGTATCGCTTTAAAGGTAGCACTACCGGACTGCTGAAATTAGATGGAGTAACAAACGAGGAAGAAGCCCGTGCCTTTTATGGTTTGACTATCTATTTGCCAAAGAAGTTTTTGGAAAAAGTGGAAGATGCCGAAATTGAATTGGATTACTTTGCAGGATTCAGTTTAATTGATGCCGAAAAAGGTTTGATCGGAGTGATTTCAGAAGTGGACCAAACTACTGAGAATGTTCTTTTTGTAATTCCAACAAAAGATGACGAGTTGCTGATTCCGGCAGGAGAGGAGTATATCGAGGAAATTGATCACGAAAAAAAGCTAATTTATGTCCGGTTGCCTGAAGGTTTGCTGGATTTATAACGGATATTGCTGACGTCAGCTAAATTTATTTTTACATTAAAGAGTTATTATATTGTTATCAATATAGTAACTCTTTTTTTATGGTGCGCTGTGCATGGCAGACCCTAAGTAGGGTCTGCTGAAAAGTAAGCATCCCAAATCCGCCGTATTTCAGAAAGATTAAAAAGGTTTGACCTTTGCCGGAAAAAAGTTATGTTTAGTTTGAATGAAGGTAATCGTTATGTAGTTTGTTTGTGCGGTGTAGATTTGCGCAAGGGATTAGATGG
>DATFAW010000385.1:0-2500 GCA_035254165.1 Paludibacter sp. | reverse complement strand
TTTATTGGAAATCACGATATTTGGACGTTTGGGTATCTCGAAAAGGAAGTCGGTTTAATAGTCCACAAAGAGCCTTACACTGTTCAACTTGGAAGTAAAAAGTTCTTTTTAGCACACGGTGACGGACTCTCTGTTGATGATAAAGGATTTAAAATTATACGAAAGATATTTCACAGCCGTACTGCACAGAAATTGTTTCGTTTAGTCCCTCCACAGTTGGGACAAGGATTCGGCTATGATTGGTCGAAGCGTAACCGGGAAAAAATCATGCACATTGATAATAAATTTCAGGGTGAGCAGAATGAGTTTCTGGTTGTTTTTGCCAAGAAATATGTGGAAACACACGATGTCGATTTCCTGATTTTTGGTCATCGCCACGTTGCACTTGACTTGCAATTGAAGGATCAGAAGCGAGTAGTTATCTTAGGCGATTTTGTAAGTATTTTTTCCTATGGAGTATTTGATGGGGAGAACTTTAGGTTAGAATATCTTGATTAATTCATAACTTATAATAAAAGCCTTATATTAACCGGTCGGTCGATATAAGGCTTTTTTATTTTGCCAAACAGTTATCAATTGGATAGGATATATGCCAACTTTATTGTTTGCTGTTTACTGATTTAAATGCTAATGCAAACATCTTCATTTGTTTAACCATGGCTACCAAGCCGTTTGAGCGGGTGGGAGAGAGATGTTCTTTTAACCCTATCTTGTCGATAAAATATAGTTCGGTATTCAGGATTTCATCGGGAGTATGACCGGAAAGCACCTGAATCAACAACGAAACAATTCCTTTTACAAGTACAGCATCACTTTCGCCCTGATAAGTAATTATACCATTGTTTAACTCTGCATTTAGCCATACACGACTTTGGCAACCTTCTATAATATTCTGTGGATTCTTATATTTATCTTCGAGTGGTTCAAGCGAGTTTCCTAAATCGATAAGTAATGCATATTTGTCCATCCAGTCGTCAAACATGCTGAATTCTTCTATGATGTTGTCTTGTAATTCGTTGATTGTCATATTGTGAATTGAAAAGTTTATAAAGTTGAAAGTTCGTAAAGTAAAAAGTTTTTAATGTGGAAAGTTTATAATGCGAAAAGTCTCTACTTTACAAACTTCTCACTTTAAAACTTTATAAACTCATAGAACTTATGAAAGCATGGTTACTACGCGTTTCAGCGCCTCGATAAACACATCAATCTCTTCTTTGGTGTTGTAAAATGCAAACGATGCACGTACTGTTCCTGGAATGTTGAGTGAATCAATGAGTGGCTGGGCGCAATGATGTCCGGTACGAACAGCAATTCCGAGTTTGTCGAGCAACATGCCAATGTCGTACGGATGAATATTGCCTACCAAAAAAGAGATTACCGAACTTTTTTCTTTGGCGGTGCCAATAATCCGCATTCCGTCTATTTCCAGTAAGCGTTTGGTGGCATAAGTCAGTAATTCATGTTCGTGAGCAGCAATTTTTTTCAAACCGATGTTTTGAACATATCGTAATGCTTCGGCCAAAGCGGTTGAACCTATATATTCCGGTGTGCCGGCTTCAAATTTGAAAGGCAACTCGTTGTAAGTCGTTTTTTCGAATGTAACAGTTGCTATCATTTCGCCACCACCTTGATAAGGTGGGATGGCATTCAGCCACTTGGATTTTCCGTAAAGTGCGCCGATTCCGGTTGGACCGTAAATTTTATGTCCTGAGAAAACGTAGAAATCAGCGTCGAGTTCAACAACATTCACGGGAATATGAGGAACAGCTTGCGCTCCATCTACCAATACAGGAATGTTTTGCTCGTGAGCAATCCGGATAATTTCGGCTACGGGATTAATCGTACCGAGAACGTTGGAAACATGTGCTATAGAAACAATTTTGGTCCGTTCGTTGAGTAATGATTTGAATGCTTCCATGTCTAGCTCGCCACTCTCATTCATTGGAATAACGCGGAGTTTCAATCCTTTTCGTTCGCAAAGCATTTGCCATGGAACAATATTGGAGTGATGTTCCATAACCGAAACGATGATTTCGTCGCCGGAAGCGCAAAATGCTTCGCCAAACGAAGTAGCCACTAAATTAATAGCTTCTGTCGTTCCACGTGTAAAAATAATTTCTTCGCGTTTGCCTGCGTGCAGGAACTCCGCCACAGTTGTACGCGCTGCTTCGTGTGCTTCGGTTGCCTTTTGGCTTAAATAATGCACGCCGCGGTGAATGTTGGCATTTAAATGATAATAACCTTCTTCAATCTTTTCAACTACGCAACGTGGTTTTTGTGTGGTGGCACCATTGTCAAAGTAAATCAGGTCTTTATTATATATCTTTTCCGTAAGAATTGGAAAATCAGCCCGTATATGTTGTATTTGTTGTTTATCCATGTGAATGAAACTCTTTTACTGTCGTTTTGTTCGACAAAAGTACTGATTTTTCAGCAAATTGCCAATTCGAAAAGGCGCAACTCCGGGAGTATGCTAATTTTAAATGGCGAAATAATCGCT
>DATFAW010000384.1:0-2426 GCA_035254165.1 Paludibacter sp. | reverse complement strand
ATGGGGTGCATAAGTTATTCAACTTCTGTTTGGGATTCGAACCTGGAAAGCAGCATTACCATAATCGGCTCAAAAGGAACAGTTAAAGTCTCCGGCCAATATATGAATGAAGTGACTTATTGCCATATAAAAGACTATGTTATGCCAGAATTGAAACCATCAAATCCGCCAAACGATTATGGGTTATACAAAGGTTCAGCTCAAAATCATCATTATGTTATTGAGAATGTAATAGAGAAACTAAATTACGAAGACAATAACATTGCAACCAATGCACTGGAAGGATTAAAAGTAGTAGATATTATTGAACGCATTTACGAAGTCCGGGATGCTCAATGGAAAAAACAAATTAAATTATTATGATACAACGAATTCAAACTCTTTATTTATTAGTTATTGTTATTTTGTCGGGTTTTATTATATTCTCGCCAATAGCGGATTTGATTAATTCTGTCGATAAGTTAACCTATCTGGTCAACTTTAAGGGTGTTTCATTGGTTACACCTACTGGAAATACTATCGTATCGAACATTTGGGGATTAACTGCTATTTCAATGGTAGTTCCCGTTATTTCATTAATTACAATTTTTTCTTTCAAAGATAGGATTAAACAAATTCGATTTTCGGTGATAAATATGATTTTCATGCTTGGATATTATGTATTTCTGTGCTACTATATCTGGTCTGCTTGTAGCCAGTTACATACAGATTGGCATCTCCGGTTAAGCACTGTTTTGCCTCTGGTGAATCTTATTTTGAACTACTTAGCTATCGGAGCAATTGGTAAAGACGAAAATCTGGTAAAATCGGCAGATCGGTTACGCTAGTTAATTTACGATTAAAACATACCAAACGCCTTTCAATCGAAGGCGTTTGTTGTTTTTATACACGCACGAACAAAGCAAAGCTTTCAACTGTTTAGTCTTGAAATTTAGACAAACAGTAAAATGAAAACAAATTTAATTGTAATAATCACAGGCATGTTTCTTTTTATGAGTCAAAATGCCTGTAATCAACAAATAAAGAAGATGAAATACAACCCACTAACTCCAGCAGAACAAGCCGTTATTCTCCACAAAGCAACTGAAAGACCTTTTAGCGGCGAATATGAAAACAATTATGCAAAAGGAACATACGTTTGTAAACAATGCGATGCACCTTTGTATCGTTCGGAAGATAAATTTGATGCTCATTGCGGGTGGCCAAGTTTCGACGACGAAATTCCCGGAGCAGTCAAGCGAATTCCTGATGCTGATGGACAACGCACTGAAATTGTATGTGCAAATTGTGGAGCCCATTTGGGTCACGTGTTTTTAAATGAAGGTTTTACACCTAAAAACACACGTTTTTGTGTAAATTCAATATCGCTAAAATTTATTCCAGCCAAAGAAATGAAAGAAGAAGAAAAAAACCATGAAATTGCCTATTTTGCGTCAGGATGTTTTTGGGGAACCCAATACCATTTTATGAAAGCAACAGGAGTTATTTCTACCACAGTGGGTTACATGGGTGGCCATACAAAGAACCCCACTTACAAAGAAGTCTGCACAGGCGAAACTGGTCATGTGGAGACTACCGAAGTTATTTTTGATAATACCAAAACTTCGTACGAAAATATGATCAAGTTATATTTTGAAACGCATGATTTCACGCAAGTAGGAGGGCAGGGGCCGGATATCGGCGATCAGTATCGCTCGGTAATTTTCTATACTTCGGAGGAACAAAAACACATGGCTGAAAAATACATTAATATCCTGACAGGCAAAGGCTATAAAGTAGCTACGCTATTACGCCCGGCACCTGAATTCTGGAAAGCTGAAGATTATCACCAGGCATATTACGAAAAGAAACACGGAACGCCGTATTGTCATATTTATAGAAAGATATTCTAAAATAACGACCCCTAGCCTCTTTAGAGGTTAGGGGTTTTCTCTACCGCTTTCACTTTATAACCAGCTTTTTCAAGTTGCTGGATTAATCCATGTTTACCTCCCAAATGCAAGGCATCAACTGAAATAAAACAAGGTGACTCCCGTAGCAATGCAGGTAGTTTTGTCATCCAATCTGTATTTCTGTTATCCACAAATTTTGAATATTCTTCTTCCGTCATATCTGTGGTATTTCCTTTTCCCTTAGATAGATCTATCAATTCCTCAATTTTCCCGGCTTTGTAAAGTTTGTTCAATTGAATCATCTCCGCAAGAATTCGATCTTTTTGTTGAATAGTTTCAACCAGCATATCGGCTTGACGCTCCAAAGTGCCATTACCATATAGAATTTTGATTTGTTGATCCACATTTTCTAATCCAATTACTTTTTTGTCTTTCTCAGCAGCTACAAGCTGGAAGTAAGAATTAGATTGCTTATTTTCAGTGAATCCCGTCCGTTTTTTATATATTTCCATCACGTATAACTTCTGAAGCAAT
>DATFAW010000383.1:0-4074 GCA_035254165.1 Paludibacter sp. | reverse complement strand
TATAATCTGATAATTACTATTGTGACGGTGACAAAATTACTTACTGACATACGTTTTTATGAGGGCGAAATTCGTATTTCTGCAAGCTAAAAAGGGGGTAAATCAATCTGTTTTTTGAGGCAGGACAGATGCGAACAAACAAAAATACAACAAAAGAAACTAATAAACAGACACTTACAAAACAAAGCAATCCTTTGTACAGGATAGCACACTTACATTCTTTTTATTCCAGTGTTCTTCAAAAAAATACCCTGAAAAGCAGAAGCTCTCAGGGTATTTTATGGGAGTTGAAAGAATGAAAATAGTTTATTCTCCCAAAAACCGATAATCTGTCATTGTTGTTGGTTCATCTTTTTATAGTCCCTTGGAGAAATTCCGAATTCCTTTTTAAAACATTCTCTAAAGTATTTCATATCGTAAATACCTACTTCGGCTATAATATTATTGAGGCTCAAATCACCCTTTAGAATCAATTCCGCGGCAATTGATATTTTGATTGTCCGAATAAATTCATTAATCGATTTTCCAGTGCATATCTTTATCTTTTTATACAAAGCAGAATGGCTCATGTTCATCGACTGGGCAAATTCATGTACAGTAAACGATTCATCAGAGTATCTCGCTTTAACCAAAGAAATGCATTGATCTATGAATATGGTATCCATATCTGAAACGACCTCTTCAGGTTGTGTGTGAAATGTCAACTTGTCCTTGGCATACTGTCGCAAATGATTTCTGTAACTAAACAGCGTCCTTATTTTATTTAACAGCTTCGCTCGATCAAAGGGCTTTGTCAGAAATTCATCAGCTCCACAAGCAAGGCCTTTTTCCTCTACGCTTTCCGATGTGTCTGCCGTAATCAAAATAACGTAAATATGACTTGTTTCGACATCATTCTTAATTTGACGGCAAAGTTCTTTGCCATCCATCTGCTCCATATAAACATCGCTAATAATGATATCGGGAGAATATTCCCGGGCAAGCATCAACCCACGGCGGCCATTATCTGCTTCAAGTATATTTTGCCAATTGTTCTTATACAGAATATTACGAATATACTTTCGTATCTCCACATTATCTTCAACAATAAGGATAGACGGAGAATCGGATGAAAACTGATCCGGTTCCACTATGTGAGTATCTTCCTCTTCCTGGATTTCAACATCCAACTCCATTAGTTCTTCAATTTCCTCAGAAGCTGAATATTCCTGAAAATCAATCCGCTCAAATTCGCGAGTTTCATAGTTAGCATTTATCGGAAAATTCAGGGTAAACGAAGTGCCTTGCTGGTATTCAGACTCTACTTTAATTGTCCCATGATGTGAAGTCACATAGTTATTTACCAAAGAAAGTCCAATTCCGATTCCTGATTTCCTGTCAGACGAATAGAATTGAGTAAATATCTTTTCCACTTCCGTCTTTGTCAGCCCTTCGCCTGTATCAGATATTTGTATCGCCAATATCCCTTCATCGGATTTGGAAATACTTAATTTGATACAGCCTTTGCTTTTTGTGAATTTAAAAGCATTAGACAGCAAATTATAGAGGATTATTTCCATTTTATTCTTATCAAATAGAAAAGGTATTTTCTCTATCACTGAGTCAAATATATATTTGATTTCCCGTCTATTTGCCATTAGCGAAAAATGGTCAAACACTCCTTTTGAAAATTCAACTATATCAGCTTCTGATATATATAATTTACTATTTGCAACCTCATTTTTTCGGAATAAAAGCAATTGGTTTATGAGTGAAAGCAAACGAGATGCATTACTAAAGATACTTGTAAGCTCTGTTTTTTTCAGTGGAATAAAAGGAACTTGTGATAACGCGTCTTTTAATGGAGGTATAATTAAAGTCAAAGGTGTTCTTAACTCGTGTGAGATATTGGTAAAAAACTGGTCTTTCATTTGTATCAGTTCAAGATTTTGTTGTTCTTTCAGCTCTGCCATGAGAAGATTTTGCTTCAACTGATTTTGTTTGCTTTGAGCCTTCAATATGCCCCGAATGGACAGTGTAGTCAAAATCAGATAAAGTAAATAAGCCCACCATGTCCGGTAAAATGGAGGCAGAATCTTTACTTTGATAACCAATTGCTTATCGCTCCATTTACCTGTATTGTCAGTGTTTTTTACTCTGAAGATATACTCTCCTTCTTTGAGTTTAGAATAATATGCTGATCTATTATTTCCCACGTAATTCCAATCCTTATCTACCCCTTCAAGGAAATAAGCATACTCTATTTTTCCTGAATTTGGGTAGGAAATAGCTATAAAGTCAAAGCCAATATAAGCTTCATTATAAGGTACCACAATCTTTTTAACCTCGGATATATTACTGGGGAATAAATACTTACCACTATTACCCTCAACTGATTTATTCATAATTTTCACATCCAGCAATACCAGGTTGAAATCTTGCTTTTGTGCATTATACTTTGCCGGATTAAGGATGGTAATGCCATTAATTCCTCCCCAAAAAAATACTCCATCACTGGTCTTTAGCGCTGAACAATTAGTAAACTGATTGCTCTGCAAGCCATCTGATTTATCATAAGAAGCCTTTTGCCCGGTTTTATAATTGTAACAATAAAGGCCATTGTTGGTAGTTATCCAGATATTATATCTGTCATCCTCAAGGATGGACATTATATGTTCATTCTTTATAAAACTCTTCTGGGAATCAAAATCTGCAATAACTCCGGTTCTGACATTGAATATTTTCAGCCCGTCTTCATCTGTCCCCAGCCATATATTTGTATTTTTATCTTGATGCATACTTGCAATACGCCTGTCATCCAGTTTTTGGAACCTACGAGCGTTTGGATCGTAGATAAAGGCTCCTCTAAACGTTCCTATCAATAGTTTCCTATCGGAAGTTTCACTAATAGTGATCACTCCACCCCCTAAAAAATCTACATCTACTATAAATGTATTTTTCAGTTTGTCGTAATGCATAAGATAGGCATTACTTAAACTTCCAATCCAGATAGTGCCCCGCTTATCTTGAAATATGCTCCACAAATAATCCGATTTCAGGTTAGAATTAGTTCTGTCATAATGATCTATCCTTTTTGTTTTAAGATTGTATTTTGTAATTCCCCAACCATAACTGCAAATCCATACATTGTCATCCCTGTCCTTAATCATCCTGATAATGGCCTTACCGCTAACTTGATTCAGCTTCTTGAGTTCTACACTTTCCGTAAATCTATTTTTCTGCCTATCAAACTGTTGAATACCACTCCCATCGGTTCCAGTCCATATCGTATTTTTATCAATCTCCACAAAAGTATTGACCACGTTTAGCGAAGTTGCATTACCTAATTGGTTTTGTATTGAATGGAATTGAGGCCTATTCGGATTCCAGTGATCAACCCCTCCCCGCATGGTACCTATCCAAAACTCCTTTTGACGATCCTGAAAGATGTAATATATTGATGAACTGCTTAGAAATTCATTCCCATAACCGGAATTTATATGATCGACCTCCTTTGTTTGGGGATTGTAAAGCACAATTCCATTGGTTTCAGTAGCAATCCATAGAATACCTTTATTGTCTGAAAACAGGTGATGCACAACTCCCTTTACTTCAGATATTTGAATAGGATGTTCATATAGATTCTTTTCTTCATTATATAAATAGAGTCCGTTAAGTCCTCCCACATACAGGCCATTATTATAACAAATACTATTGACACCCTGAACAGTAGAGTTGAGTACAATAAGTTTCCCATAATCATTTAAAATGCAAAGCCCATAACCACCTATAGCCACAAATAATCGGTTTTTATCATCAATTGCTGCTGCATCTACCGAATAATTTTTGATTTCTTTCTTTTCTGATGTCTCTAATAGCAAAGGGACAAATGTGTTTTTTTGACGATCGTACTTTAACAGCCCAGTCTCACCTGTTCCTACATATAGTTGTTGTTTTTTATCTTCGAATATTGTAGAAATATTTCTATCTATACGAACTTCTTTTTTGCTCCCCTTATCATAAAATTTAGCTTGTTCAATACGGTTTGTACCTAAATTCATACTATTTAATCCCTGCCGGGTACCTATCCAAAGA
>DATFAW010000382.1:0-5694 GCA_035254165.1 Paludibacter sp. | reverse complement strand
TATTGTTGCCAGTCTTGTCAAAATGAAGGTATTGAAATGGTGGCAGCAGATTCCTGCTTTGCTGTTCACCATCATTTACGTCTTAAAATTTTTCAGAAAGAACACGCTGATTTGTTTTGTTCCGATATTGCTAAGCATGTTGATAGTTGCCAATTCGTACGTTTAAATACGGATATTCCTTCGTTTCAGGCAATGAATGATTTGCTTCTAAAACAAATTTGTACAGTGTATTTGTTCAATGCTTTCAGTAACTTTTTTGCCGAAAGGACTGAATTGGCTGACCCAATAAATATCCCTCCTCCCGAAAGTTATCTTTCTATGTCTGGACGTTCAATCCTGACACTCCACGCTGTTCTTATTATTTGATTCTTGATGCATAGGTGTTAGCAAGTAATTCTTTTGTTTGCTGCTTTTTGTTGTGCTTTACAACAGGATTTTACATTAATATTTATCACATTATAATGTCAACTTATGATAGAACGGATCATTCATTTCTCAATTAAAAATAAATTCATTGTCGGTTTATTTATACTGGCTTTAATCGGGTGGGGGACTTATTCGTTAACCCGCTTGCCCATTGATGCCATCCCGGATATAACGAATAATCAGGTGCAGGTCATTTCGCAGGCACCATCCCTGGCCACGCAAGAGGTGGAAAGTTTTATTACGGCACCTATTGAGGTGGCAGTAGCTAATATTCCCGATATTGTTGAACTTCGCTCTATTTCCCGATTAGGATTATCGGTAGTTACTGTGGTTTTTAAAGATAATGTCGATGTCTATTGGGCTCGACAACAATTATCGGAACGGCTAAAAGAAGCCGAAGAAGCTATTCCGCCCGGATTGGCAAAAATAGAGCTTGCTCCGGTATCGAGTGGTTTAGGGGAGATTTTTCAATACCGCCTGGCTGTAGAGAAAGGTTACGAACATAAATTTACTCCGATGGACTTACGCACTTTGCAGGACTGGACTGTGCGACGCGAAATGCTTGGAACTCCCGGAGTAGCCGATATAAATAGTTACGGAGGCTTTGTAAAGCAATATGAAGTAGCTGTCAATCCGGAACAGCTTCGTGGAATGGGTTTGACGCTTTCGGATATCTTTCAGGCGTTGGAACGTAACAATGAAAATACCGGAAGTGCATATATCGACAAGAAACCTACCGCTTATTTTATTCGCGGAATCGGTTTGGTGAAGACATTGGAAGACATCGGCAAGATCGTTGTGAAAACGAATGCTTCGGGACTGCCGGTTCTGATTCGCGATGTGGCAACTGTGCAATTTGGTAATGCAACCCGTTACGGTGCATTGATAGTTGATACGGACGAAGCTGTGGGTGGAGTAGTGATGATGCTGAAAGGTGCCAATGCACACGAAGTGATTAATAACGTAGAGACACGTATTGAATCTATTCAGAAATCATTGCCAAAAGGAGTGACGGTCGAGCCGTTTCTGAACCGGTCGGATTTAGTTGGACGAGCCATCAGTACCGTTTCGCACAATTTGATTGAAGGTGCATTGATTGTTATTTTCATTTTGATTCTTTTGTTGGGAAATTTCCGGGCAGGACTGATTGTGGCTTCGGTTATTCCGCTTTCCATGCTCTTTGCTTTGTCGCTGATGCGGCTTTTTGGTGTGTCAGGCAATTTGATGAGCCTTGGTGCTATTGACTTCGGGCTGATAGTAGATGGTGCGGTGATTATTGTAGAGAGTGTGATTCACCGTATTACCCAGAGTAAAACGCATCATCCGGGTGTTACGCACCTCACTCAAACACAGATGGACGAAGAAGTTTTTCAAGCCTCAAGCCGGATAAGAACGGCTGCAACCTTTGGCGAAATAATTATCCTGATTGTTTATATGCCGATATTATTTTTGGTAGGTATAGAGGGAAAAATGTTTGGACCCATGGCGCAAGTAGTTGTCTTTGCTATTCTGGGAGCATTTGTCCTTTCGCTGACGTATGTGCCAATGGCCTCGGCTTTGTTTTTGAGTAAAAGTACCGAGCATAAACGAACGTTCTCCGATAAGTTGATGGATCAGTTTCATAAAGCGTTCAATCCGGTAATTGCATTTGCACTCAACCGAAAAATGATGATTTCGGTTTCGGCCATCGTTATCTTCATTTTCAGTTTGTTTGTCTTTGCTAATCTGGGTGGGGAGTTTATTCCGCAGTTGGAAGAGGGAGATCTTGCTGCGGGCGTAATGACTTTACAAGGTGGTTCGCTGACTAATACTATCGAGCAAGTAGAAAAGGCAAATAAGATTCTGTTGGCTAATTTTCCGGAAGTAAAGCATGCCGTTTGTAAGATTGGAGCCAGTGAAATTCCAACCGATCCGACACCAATGGAAACTGGTGATTATATTATTACGCTGAAAGATAAAAGTGAATGGACCAGTGCCAAAACACGGGAAGAGTTGGTGGAAAAAATGCAGGAAAAACTGGTAGTGCTGGCTGGTGTGAAGTTTGAATTCCAGCAACCTATCCAGATGCGATTCAATGAACTTCTTTCCGGTTCGCGACAGGATATTGCTGTGAAGATATTTGGCGATGATCTGGATAAACTTGCCGAAAAAGCGGCGCAGGTAGAGAAAATTATTCGCCGGATAGACGGGGTTGTTGATATTAATGTGGAAAAAGTAACCGGCCTGGCGCAGGTTCAGGTAGAATATAACCGGGATCGGTTGGCACAATACGGACTATCTATTGAAGATGTGAACCGGGTGTTGCGAACTGCTTTTGCCGGAAGCCAGGCAGGCATAGTGTTCGACGAAGAAAAGCGTTTCGGACTCGTAGTCAGGCTGGATAAAGACTATCGTCAGAGTTTGGATGATGTAAAGAATCTTTCGGTGGCACTTCCTTCGGGAGGGCAGATAGCCTTTGAGCAACTTGCCGATGTTCAAATCAAATCGGCGCCGGCACAAGTATCGCGCGAAAACACAAAACGCCGTATAACGATTGGTTTTAATGTGCGGAATCGCGATGTGCAAAGTGTGATAGCCGAAGTGACGAAACAAATTGACAGCAAAGTGAAACTCCCGACGGGTTATTACGTGAATTATGGCGGTCAGTTTCAAAATCTGGAAGCTGCCAAGAACCGGCTGGCCATTGCTGTTCCTGTGGCGTTACTATTGATTTTTGTTTTGTTGTTTTTTACGTTTCATTCGGTAAAACAATCCTTACTTATTTTCACAGCAGTGCCCATGTCGGCCATTGGTGGAATTCTGGCGTTGTGGATCCGCGGTATGAATTTCTCCATTTCGGCAGGAGTTGGCTTTATAGCTTTGTTTGGGGTGGCTGTGCTGAATGGTATTGTGCTCATTGCCGAGTTTAACCGACTCGAAAAAGAAGGTGTGACTGACATTGCCGAGCGTGTGAAGAAAGGACTGCATACCCGGTTGCGACCGGTGATTATTACTGCCGCTGTGGCTTCGCTGGGTTTCTTACCTATGGCTTTGTCTACTTCGGCCGGTGCGGAAGTTCAAAAACCGCTGGCAACGGTGGTGATTGGTGGATTGATTACGGCAACACTGCTGACATTGATTGTTCTGCCTATTTTCTATATTTTCTTTTCTACATATAAGTTCAGGGGTTTATTTAAACGAAAGACCGGAATGAGAGCATTATTTATTCTTCTGTTGCTGGGTTCGCCGGCTATACATGCACAACAACCCAGAAAACTCAATTTGAAGCAAGCCATTCAGCTGGCATTGGATAGTAACTTGTCGGTTCGTTCGTCGGCCTATTCGGTAGATGTTCAAAAAGCATTGAAAGGGGCTGCATGGGATGTTCCGAAGACATCCATCGAAGGACAGTTCGGGCAATTCAATTCGTATTCGAAAGATAATAGTTTTACGGTTTCGCAGTCATTTTCATTCCCTACAGTGTATGTTAATCAACACAGGCTGGCGGGTGCAAATGTAACAAGCAGTGAGTGGGAGTTGAAAGCTTCGCAGTTGGAAATAGCCACGCAGGTGAAACAAATTTACTGGCAACTGGCTTATCTGCATTCCAAACAACGGTTGTTTCTGTGGCAAGACAGTTTGTATACCGGTTTTCAGCGTGCTGCCGAACTAAAACTGAAAACGGGTGAAACAAACCGGTTGGAAATGATAACTGCCCGCTCGTTGAGCATGGAAGTACATAACCAATTGCAACAGGTAAAAGCCGATATTGTCATTTTTAATCAAAAATTACAGAAACAATTGAATTCGGACTTGGTTATTCTACCTGCAGATACGGTTTTGCGACGAATAGATTTCTTACCTGTTGCTGATAGTACGGTGATTTCCGCTAATCCTCAGTTGGAATATGCGAAACATCAGGTTATGGTGTCGCGTGTTGAAAGGAACCTGGAACAAAGCAAGCTGATGCCCGATTTGAGTATTGGCTATTTCAGCCAAACTATCCGGGGCGAGCAAACAGTGAACGGTGTGCCCCGCACTTTTGGAGCGGCCGACAGGTTTACGGGTATTCAGGCCGGTATCTCTATTCCGTTGTGGTTTGCTCCCAATGCGGCTAAAATAAAAGCGGCCAAATTGAAGGAAAAAGTAGCGCAGATTAATGCTGAGAATTATACCAAGTCGCTTGCGGGAGATTACAATGCCATGTTGGGTGAATATACCAAGTATGCTTCGAGCCTGAATTATTATGAAAAGCAAGCTGTTCCCGAAGCAGGTTTGATTATCGAGCAGGCTACGAAAAGCTACAAAGCCGGAGCGATCGATTATTCCGATTATATCCAGAACCTGAGCCGGGCATTGACAATCAAACAGAATTATCTTGATGCATTGAATAACTATAATCAAACTATAATCTCTATCGATTATATAACAGGGAAAATACAGTAGTGCAGGCTTCCCTGATTCAAATGAAGGCTCAAAGAAGTGTTGCCTGAATATAAATAGCTATAAATTTCATCCTTGAAGTCTCAGGTAGTTGGCGGATTGGATATCAAAAAACAAATTATTATGAACAACTATAAATTTAAATTATTCATTTTGCTCTCTATATTTTCGATTGCGTTTGTGTCGTGTGGCAAAGCTAAGAAAGCTGAAGCCGAAAGTAAAGAAGAAGTGCTGGCCGAGGACATTGTAGAAATGCGCGATGATCAGATAAAGCTGGCAAATGTGCAAACCGGAGCTATAGAAATGCGCTCGTTGAGCGGCACACTGAAAGTGAATGGCACTGTATCGGTTGCTCCTCAAAATTTGGCAACGGTTTGCATGCCCATGGGTGGTTTTGTAAAAAGCACCTCGCTCACACCCGGAAGTTCCGTGCGCAAAGGGCAAACTTTAGCTGTATTGGAAAACCAGGAATTTATAGATATGCAGCAAAGTTACCTCGAAGCAAAAAACAAACTGGCTTATGCCGAAGCAGAATATAAACGTCACAAAGAATTATACAAGGAAGATGTCTATTCACAAAAAAATCTGCAACAGGTAACCACCGAGTACAAAAACCTGAAAGGAATGGTGAAAGCCCTGGAGCAAAAATTGAGCTTAATAGGTATCAATCCGGTCCGGCTGACCGAAGATAATATCAGCAGGTCGGTAGCATTGGTGTCGCCCATCTCGGGTTCTGTGAAAGCTGTCAATGTAAGTATCGGAAAATCGGTTTCGGCTTCCGATGTGCTGTTCGAAATTGTGAACAGCGATAAATTGTTTCTCGAACTGACGTTGTTTGAAAAAGAT
>DATFAW010000381.1:0-8504 GCA_035254165.1 Paludibacter sp. | reverse complement strand
GAATGAAGGAATGTTGTGAGCAGGAATAATGATAGTAGTATTTTTAGAGATATTGCGAGCTGTTTTTTCAGCACGTTGTTTGATAACAAAGCTACCAAAGCCTCTTAAATACACGTTTTCATTTTTTGATAGTGAATCTTTTACAGTTTCCATAAAAGCTTCAACAGTAGTTAATACAGTTACTTTGTCAATTCCTGTATTTTTAGCAATTTCGTTTACGATGTCTGCCTTAGTCATTTCAGTAATATTTTATAAGTTAGTTAATAAATGATATTTCCTTTTTATTCAAACGGACTGCAAATATATTGCTTTTATTCTGATTAAAAAACAATTGCACTCCTTTTTTTTTCAAAAACAGTTATTTTTTTATTTGTTCGCTGCTTTTTTAAGCAGTAATTTCTCAATTTCAGGCAAACTTAAATTTCTCCCTACAATTTTACCGTTTTTATCTATTAATACGGTATTGGGTATTGAATTTACGGCATAAGCTTTTGAGCCTTCAGATTTCCAACCTTTTAAGTCCGAGACTTGTTTCCATGTCATTTGACGTGCTACAACTGTTTTTGTCCAAGCCTCTTTATTTTCATCAAGCGAGACCCCCAAAACCGTAAATTGCGTTCCGTTATATTTATTATAGAATGCTTTCAAATCAGGCAAAAACTGCATACAAGGTCCGCACCACGAAGCCCAAAAATCAATCAGCACATAATCGGTCTTTCCTACCAAATCAGATAAAGCAATATAATCTCCATTTAATCCGGGGAGCTTAATATCAACAAATTTATTTCCAACAGCCACCTTCTTCTCTACTTCAACATCGGCAATTATTTCCTGGATGCGCTTATCCTTTTTTGTTTCTCCATTAAATAATGCAATTACAACCTCCTTGTCGGCCGTAGCCCAACCATAAAATGAATTTATGAAAGCAAATGTTCCTACTAATGTGTTTGCATGCTCGGTGGCAAATTTCTTATCAATCGAAACCTCTTCCTGATTTAGCTTTTCGGTTTCTACTGAAAATGCCAATTCTTGTTCAGGAGTTTTAACGCTAGCTTTTTTTGTATTATAAAAGGCTTCAGCCTTTTTGTTGAACGCATTTTTAGCATCCTGATAAGTTTGCAGTAAATCATTTTGCGTAGTTCCTTTTATAATCATAAACCCAACAGTGTCAATTGCAGCAGTAATTTTTCCACTTTCGAGTATAAATGCCTGGCGAACTTTATTACTTTCTGGAAGTTCATAGGACAAATAAGCTATTTTAGCTGTATCGACCGTGCCCTTAAAGGCAAATTTTCCATTTTCAATAACCGTACTATCTATCGATTTCCATTCGCGATTAATGCGCTCTTTTATAAAAATGGTTTTTCCATTCAATGCTTTGTTACCAATAATTCCTTCAATTGCATATTGCTTTGATCCGCAAGAACACAAACAAACCACCGTAAATAAAACAATTAAATTCCACTTCATAAATTTTGAGCGTTTTAGTAATTCAAATTTTGAGCGTTGACAACAACAGCTTACCTTTGTCTGCAAAGATGCAAATTAATCTTTCAACACGCAATACCACGAAAAGGGTATTTTTATACAAACTTATGCAAGATGAAAATCTCAAACAGTAGAACACACATTTCCAACATATTGACTAAATGGTATAAGGAAAACAAGCGCGACTTACCTTGGCGAAACATATCTGATCCCTATAGAATATGGATTTCTGAAATCATTTTGCAACAAACCCGGGTAAATCAAGGAATGAGTTATTACCTCCGGTTTATTGAACGATTTCCAACCGCAAAAGCCCTTGCTGACGCTAACGAAGATGAAGTACTTAAATATTGGCAAGGATTGGGATATTACACACGCGCCCGAAATCTACATAAAGCTGCAAAACAGATAATTTTAGACTTCAAGGGTATTTTTCCAACTCAGCATTCCAATGTACTTAAGCTTGCCGGAATTGGCGATTACACAGCTGCAGCCATTTGCTCATTTGCTTATAATCAACCTTACGCAGTAGTCGATGGTAATGTTTATCGTGTCTTGTCTCGATTATTTGGAATCGAAACACCAATTGACACAAATTCTGGCAAAAAAGAATTTGCTCTTTTGGCACAAAGTTTAATATCTCAATCTGAACCCGGATTACACAATCAGGCAATAATGGAATTTGGTGCCTTACAATGTATTCCAAGCTCACCGGACTGCTTAAACTGCCCACTGAATTCAAATTGCCGGGCTTTTGAGTTAAAAATAATTTCTGATTTACCAGTCAAATCGCAGAAAACCAAAGTAACGAATCGATACTTCAACTACTTATTTATCGAATTTCAAGGCAATACTTTTTTGCAAAAGCGGGAAAACAAGGATATTTGGCAAAATTTGTATGAATTTCCGTTGGTCGAAACAGATCATTTACTAAGTCCTGGCGAGTTGATTGAGAACGCGGACTTCAAATCTATATTCGCTGAAACAAACGAAACAGATATTCTGGAAATATCAAACCCGATGAAACACGTATTGAGTCATCGGGTGATATATGCGCAATTCATTTCAATCAAGATTTCAAACTTGCCGGAATCACTTTCCAACATCAATCAAGTATTAATAAGCAATTTAGATGATTATGCCGTTTCAAGATTGATGGAATTATTTTTGGAGAAACTAAATAACTAGTTTTCTAATTGAAAAGAAAATGAGACTTAACTAGTTTTTCAAATTCTTCATAATCCCGATATCCGAGTTCTGATTTATACCTATCCTTAGTTTCCATAAAAACGATAGTGGGCATCGCCTGAACGTTGAAGCGCTGAGCCAGCTCAGGATCCTTGTCAACATCTATTTTATAAACAATCAGCTTACCTTTATATTTATTTTGAATAGCCTGTAAATGTGGAGCTAACATCTTGCAAGGACCACACCAGGTAGCATGAAAGTCAAGAATAATTGGCAAATTACCAATACGTTTAAATGTTTTCTCTTTATCAAAATTCCAAACTTTTTCCTTAAAACTTTTGGCATTCAGTTCTATAATTTCAACAGGAGTAGTTTTTTGTGCCAGTGCTGCTGAGCTTACAACAATACATAGCAAAAGCATTTGAAGTATTTTTTTCATATTTCTGTGATATTTAATTATTACGTGAAATTATTTAATTGTTCTCTCTCTTTTTACTCTTTCAATAATCGTTTTGGCCTTTTTTATTTCTTTTTGCAGTTTAGCCACATCCTTTTTCACTATCCATAAATGATAAGTTTCGGTAATAGCCTTTTTATCAGCATCAGCCAAATAATAAACATACGATTTCTTACCATAAAGAGTAATTTTAATGCGCGCTGAAGAATTTTGTGATATAAATGCCGAAACACCTTTATCAGCATCATTCTTAAACGTAAGCGTTTCCCAATGCGACCCTCCATCATTAAAGCTATGATAAGCAGGATTAGAAATATTGAGCGTATCGGTATGGGCAAATAAATCATTAACAGAGACTCCCAGTGACGTATGTTCGATCTTTCCTCCAAAGTAATTACTAATCAAATAAAAATCAGCATTTTCATCTACATAAGCTTTTATATATGTCCGGCTAGCATTACTTTCTGTTTGCTGGGTTTTATAAACAAAATTTCCTACCTCTTGATATTTCTGATCCTTTTCAAAACGAAAATTCTTTTGAATAGAATCTGCCTGGTGCTGTTTTAACGGTAAAACACTATCGCAATAAGTTAGATTTCGGGTACTTTCGCGTCGAGCAATAGTATCGGCAAATGCTGCAGCAATACGGCGTTTATTGACTAGTCGCGGATAAAGAAAATGTATGCTGTCAATTTCAATTTTGGCAGCATTGAGTGAATTTTGATTAATAAGCGCTTCGATACGCTTAAGTCTTTCATCGGCCAATTTTTCTTGCTTATGACGCGAATCACAGGAAATTAAAAGAAGCAACGCCAATAATAAGATGGAGTTCCGGATGTTTTTTTGCATTATGTTGTTTGTTATAACTAATTTATTTTTTTTCTGATTTACTTTGAATGAGCTTTTATTATTTAATTGCACTTATTCGCAATTTAACAAATCACTAATCAGAGAGCTTATTGCAATTTTTCTCTGCAAATTTACTTGATTTTTTTAGAAGTACCAATTTCAATGTTTTATAATGAAATAGCTTTTAGCAATCTGAACATTTGCTAACATCTGAAACGAGTTGTAAATTAATTCACTTACGATTTCATCAAACGAAATAAATTGATTGTTAGTCTGCATTTTCATAGCATTTTGCAGCTATTTTACATATTTTGTATATCTTTGCTACAAATTTATTTCTAAAAATTTAATGATGCGAAAACCGCTTATTCAGCTTTTGTTCTTCGTGATGTTTGCTTTACAGCTAACTTCGTGTATTACAACGCACCAATTAAACTATTTGCAGCCACCTAAAAATCACGTTACGGCTTATAAAGACACCATTTCATATCAAGATTATCGTTTGAAAGAAGGTGACCGTTTATATGTACAGGTGTATTCTACCGACGATAAAACAAATGCACTCTTTAACGGTTCAGGAAATGCCGGGATGCAAATGTTGTCCGGTTCTACTGAAAATCTCGATTTATATACTTACCTTGTAAAATCAGATGGTAATATCAAGTTTCCGCTTGTTGGGAATGTGAATGTAAAAGGCAAAACGCTTAGAGAAACAAAAGAAATTTTAGAGGAAGCAATCAAACCTATTCTTAAATTGAATTCTGTAGACGTCAGAATGGTTAGCAGAACATTCAGTATTATTGGTTCCGGTAAATCCGGTAAGTTTCCATTTCCAAAAGAAAAAGTAAATATCTATCAGGCATTAGCGATGGCAGGTGACCTGAGTTACTATGCTGATCGGAGCAAAGTCAAGATTCTGCGTGTTACCGAGAATGGCAACCAGATTAAAAGTTTTGATCTTCGAAGTGCAAATATAATAAACTCTGAATTCTACTACCTGGAACCTGATGATGTTATTTTTCTCCAACCTATGAGCAAACAATTTTTTGGCGTTTCTACTTTTTGGGTTGCGCTATCTACTATGATTACAACATATTCGTTGGGTTATTTCATTTACAAGAGTTTCTAAAATCGGATTTGATAACAGCATGAAAAATAAAACTAAAATATTGGTATTGCTTTTATCTTTGTTTACACTCTCATCGTGTTACAGTTATAAAAATTTAAGATTATTGCAAGATAATAATCGTAAATTACCAGTCTATACCAAATCCCAATATAATGATTATAGAATTCAGGTAAATGATGAATTAATTTATAGGCTTATAACTTCAGACGAAACAATATCAAAAATTATTTCATCATCAGCTTCTTCATCCGGCCAAAATCAAATCTCTTATCGTGTTTATACCGATGGAACTATAGATTTACCATTCATTTCACACATACCTGTAGCAGGACTAACGCTGGATGAGGCCTCGGTAGTAATTGAAAATAATTTTAAGAAACTAATACCCGACGCTGTTATTAAATTGAGTTTGGCAAACAAAACTTTCACGATATTTGGTGATGCTGGTTCAGGAATATTCCCCATATATAAAGAAAAACTAACCATATTCCAAGCTTTGTCTATGTCTGGCGATTTTAGCGAAACCAGCGATAGAAAACATGTTCGAATTATTCGTGAATCAGAAAATGGAACCCAGGTTCTGAATTTCGACATTCGTCCTAAAAGTATTATTGACTCAAAATACTATTATATTTATCCAAATGACATTATTTACGTACAACGTGAATTTTCAAGCTTTTACAAAGTCAACAATTACGGAACTTTATTAGGCGTCATTAACTTCTCTATGTCCTTATTGTTTGGAGTTCTGAACTATAAGAAATAATTTAAAATCACGTGTTTTATCTAATGTACCAATTATAATGGAACTAAATAATTTTGAAAAACCATTTAACAGCGAAGAAGAATCCGGTTTCGATATCATGGAATGGGTTTCCTATTTTCTAAACAATTGGTATTTGTTTGTTATTGGAATAATCATGTCATTAGGATTAGCCTATGTGGATAATCGTTCATGGTTACCTACCTTTCAAACCGAAGGCAGGGTGTTAATTGATGAAAATCGTTCTTCTAACTCAAATAGCTCTCAAGCTTTAATGCAAGGTTTTGGTGTGCAATCGGGATATAAAAATGTAAAAAACCAAGTCATCATGCTTGGCTCTAACGATTTAATCAGCAAAGTAGTTGACAGTTTACCGTTTATGAAAGTTGATTATATATCAAAAGGGAGCTTTAAAACCCGTAATTTATATAAAACAACTCCCATTATAATTCAGACTGACTATATTGCTCCCGAAGCTTATGGCGTTCTTTTTAAAATTAAATTGCGGTCAAACGGAACTTACACTATTTCGGTTGATGATAATAATTTGTTTAGTAAATTTCAAGTTACTGGACGATATGGCCAGCCCATTCAACATAATTTATTCTTTCTGACGGTAAACAATGTAAATAAGTACATGGGTAATACCGAAATGTATTTTAAATTCCGGACAAAAGAATCATTAGTTTCAGACTTTATCGGGCGGTTTAGCACAGGTTATGTTGCTGAAGGCTCTTCTGTTTTGAGAATTTCTTTGGTAAGCGAAACTCCTGACCGGGATATTGATTTTATAAATAAACTTTGTGAAACCTTCCTTGCTGATAACCTCAACCGAAAAAATGATGCTGCAAACAAGACTATTCAATTTATTAATCAACAGCTTGGGGGTGTAGCTAAATCTTTAACAACCTCTGAAGGCGAAATGACCAGCTTCAGGCAGAGCAATAAGATTATCGATGTTCCAAGCCATACAAGCGAGTTATTAGGCAAAGCAACTAAGTATGACGCTCAGCAAGCCGAACTTAAACTACGAGAAACCTATTTGAATTATTTGACTAAATATTTGAAAACCAATTTTGAAGATGGAGCAATTATAGCCCCGTCAAGTTTGGGTTTGAACGAGCCAATGTTAATGACATTTGTACAACAGATCAATGAACTGTACAACTTACGCTCAGAAGTAACTGAAGCAAATCCGATTTATTCAAAATACAGCAAACAAATTGAAACTTCCAAGTTAACTGTAATGGAAGTGATAAAAAGTATGCGTGCTTCGCTTGATATTGAAAAAAATGATTTCAACAAACGATTAGCCGTTGTTAATAAGGAGATTGAGGAACTTCCTAAAAAAGAATTAGAAATGATTGCCATCGAACGTAAATATAAAATGGATGACAATTATTACACTTTCTTTTTACAGAAACGTGCTGAATCCGAAATTCTTAAAGCTTCAAATACACCTGACAATGACATTCTGGATAAAGCCCGGATTGTAAATATTACGAATTCGGACAAAAGATCGAAAACGACCATGGTTTTTCTTTTGTTTGGAATTTTAATCCCCACGCTTATTGTTATCTTAATCGAATTATTAAACAACACTGTCCATTCAACCAAAGATGTTGAAAAAAACTCATCTTTCCCATTGATTGGAGCTGTTCGTCATACCAAAAGCACAGATCCATTGATTGTTTCTAAAAATCCACGATCAGCTTATACTGAAATGTTCCGAATTATTCGAACACGTGTCGAATTCATTGTTCAGCGAAAAACAAATATCGTTGTAATGACCACCTCCACCGAATCCGGGGATGGGAAAACGTATTTTTCTATCAATTTGGCTTCGGTTTATGCCATGGCAAGTAAAAAAACCATTTTGGTAGATATGGACATTCGAAAACCCAGCGTAAATCAAAGGTTTAATATAATTCATCCCCTCGGTGTAACAAATTATTTAGTCAACCAATGCACTCTGGATGAGGTAATATTAAAGTTACCAAAAGTAGATTTTGATATTCTGCCGGCAGGTTCAATACCTCCTAATCCGGGCGAATTAATTCGTTCTGATAAATTGGGTAAAATGTTTGAAGAACTGCGTAAACGCTATGACTTTATCATTGTGGACTCGAGCCCAATAGGTATGGTTACTGATGCATATTCTTTAGCACAACATTCCGATGTAAATTTATTTGTTGTTCGTAACGGAAAAACGAATAAAGAATTCTTTAAAAAATTATGCGCTCAATTAAGATTAGATAATATTCCTCAGTTATTCACCGTTTTAAATGATGTACTTGATGATGAAAGTAAATACACAAAATATAAATTATATAAATACGCTTATTTATTCGGATTTAGTTATGGATATACTTCGAAAAAGAGAAAAGGTGATGCCGAGAAGTATTTCCACTATTATCAGGATGACACAGAAATTTAATGTGAACTAAATGGATTTATCAATGTTATTCCTTCAATAACAAAGAAGAAAATAATTAAAACCCAAATTTTCAAATGAAAAAAGTAGCTCTTATAACCGGAATAACCGGACAAGACGGTGCCTATTTAGCCGAATTGTTATTGAAAAAAGGATATACAGTACATGGTTTGAAACGTCGTTCTTCACTTTTTAA
>DATFAW010000380.1:0-3484 GCA_035254165.1 Paludibacter sp. | reverse complement strand
AAGATATTCATTATATCAAAAAAACAGGAATGAATTCCATTCGCATCCCGTTCCATTACAAGTTGTTCACAAACGAAGATTATATGGGTTACAATAATGCCAATAGAGGGTTTGAACTGTTGGACAAAGTGGTGGGTTGGTGTAAATCGGAAGGTTTATATGTAATTCTGGATATGCATGATGCCCCGGGCGGACAAACGGGTGATAACATCGACGATAGTTATGGCTATCCATGGTTATTTGAGAATGTGAATGATCAGGCATTGTACAGCTCCATTTGGGGACGTATAGCCAAACATTATGCGAAAGAAACCACTATCATTGGTTACGACCTGTTGAATGAACCCATTGCACACTATTTCACGAACAAGGATGAAATAAATAAAAAACTGGAACCAGTATATAAAATGGCTGTGGCATCTATTCGAAAATATGATAATAACCATATTGTGATGTTGGGTGGTGCGCAATGGGATGGTAACTTTGCAGTGTTCACCGATTGGCATTTCGACAAAAAAATGATGTATACCTGCCACCGATATTGGAGTGACACAATACAATCAAGCATTCAGGATTTTCTGGATTTCAGAACTAAAGTAAACCTCCCACTTTATATGGGCGAGACGGGTGAGAACAAAGACGAGTGGATTAGTGCATTTAGAAAGTTGCTGGAGAAAAATAATATTGGTTGGCATTTTTGGCCCTATAAGAAGTTAGAAAATAAAAGTGGGGTAGTAAGAATAAACGTTCCCGAGAAATGGAAACTGATAATTGAGTACACAAAAAAAGACAGAAGCAGCTTTGAAAAAATAAGAGCCGCTCGTCCGACACAATCTGATGTACTGGAAGCTATGAATACGCTAATTACGAATATGAAATTCGAAAACTGTATAACAAACGAAAGTTACATAAAAGCATTGGGAATGAATCCATAACTTCTTATCAAAATTATTCTATTTTCATAAGCTCTATCAACTATCTGGTTTTTAGAGCTTTTTTATTTACTAAAAGTTAAACATGGTACTTAGTGTAAAATAAACACACTCTTTGTTTGGAGAATAAAATAATACACTATATATTTGCAGCATCAAAGTTATTGTTTATTTGACACTATAACTAGATAGCCCTTAAATTTATGCTGTAAAGTTATATCAATTGTAAGGGATGCATAGGTCTGATCGAATGAGGATGTAAATTTGTTTTTGGAGATTCGTCAACTAAAACTACTAAATTTCGGTTATAACAAAAATTACATATGAAAAAATTACACACTCTATTAATTCTCTCATTTATCTGCCTGAGTATTCTTGGGCAAAACAAATCAACACCGGCAATACAAGCCGAAGTCCTTATTCGTCAGATGACCCTCGACGAAAAAATCGGACAACTTAATCAGTATACAAGTGACAGGAATGCCACCGGCAAAATTACCGCAGACGGTGATAAAGCAAACCAAGTAAGGCAAGGAAAAGTTGGTTCAATGCTAAACGTAATTGGCGCTGAAGAAACCAGAAAACTACAAGAACTGGCATTACAGTCTCATCTAAAAATACCAATGATTTTCGGGCTAGATGTTATCCACGGTTTTCGCACCACATTTCCAGTTCCACTAGGCGAAACTGCAACATGGGATTTAGCTTTAATGGAAAAATCGGCACACGTTGCCGCTACCGAAGCTGCTGCTTATGGCATTCATTGGACATTTGCACCCATGGTAGACGTTGCCCGCGATCCTCGCTGGGGGCGCGTAATGGAAGGTGCAGGCGAAGATACTTACCTGGGTTGTCTGGTTGCAAAAGCCAGAGTGAAGGGCTTTCAGGGAAATGGGCTGGGCAATGTAGACGCTGTAATGGCTTGTGCTAAACACTTTGCGGCTTATGGTGCAGCTGTAGGCGGACGTGACTACAACTCGGTGGACATGAGCTTAAGACAATTGAACGAAACCTATCTACCTCCCTTTAAGGCTGCTGCTGAAGTCAACGTTGCTACCTTTATGAATTCGTTTAATGACATTAATGGCATACCTGCTACTGCCAATAAATATATCCAACGCGATTTATTAAAAGACCAATGGAACTTTAAAGGTTTTGTAGTGAGCGACTGGGGTAGCATTGGCGAAATGATTGCGCACGGTTACGCTAAGAACGGTTATGAAGCAGCAATGAGAGCTATTATAGCCGGATCGGATATGGATATGGAAAGTCGTTGCTATCGGGACAATCTTAAACAATTGGTTCAGGATGGTAAAGTTGACATATCAATCATTGATGAAGCGGTAAAACGGATTCTTGTTAAAAAGTTCGAGCTTGGCTTGTTTGAAGATCCATTCCGCTTTTGTAATGTAGAAAGAGAGAAACAACAAACTAATAATGTTGCAAATAGAGAATTGGCTCGTGAAATTGGCAAGAAAAGTATCGTGCTGCTTAAAAATGAAACTCTTAGCAATGACAAACCATTACTACCTCTCTCCAAACAAACAAAGAGAGTGGCTTTAATAGGACCATTATTCAAAGCTACAACTGCCAATCATGGATTCTGGTCGGTAGCTTTTCCTGACGACAGCGCAAGAATTATCTCACAATATCAAGGCATTAAAAATCAACTTGACAAAAATTCTGAAATTCTGTATTCGAAAGGATGTAACATAAATGATAATGACAAGTCAGGTTTTGGAGAAGCAATAGCTGCTGCTAAATCGGCCGACGTGGTTATTTTATCGTTGGGCGAAGCAGCAGATATGAGTGGTGAAGCTAAAAGCAGAAGCTGTTTGCAACTACCTGGAGTTCAAGAAGAATTAATGAAAGAGATTTACAAAACCGGCAAACCTATCGTATTGCTGCTAAACGCTGGGCGTCCATTAATTTTCAATTGGGCTGCTGATCATATACCTGCAATTCTATACACATGGTGGTTAGGAACTGAAGCCGGAAATTCAATTGCCGATGTAGTGTTTGGCGATTACAATCCTGCGGGGAAATTACCAATGTCATTTCCGAGAACAGAGGGGCAGATTCCAATTTACTACAACCACTACAGTACCGGTCGACCAGCAAAGAATGAAAATGACAAAAACTATGTTTCGGCCTATATAGATTTACAAAACAGTCCGCGATATCCATTTGGCTATGGGCTGAGTTACACTAACTTTAAGATCAGCGACTTAAAATTATCGACTAACGAGTTGGCACTGAATGGGAGCAAACTTACCGCGACTGTGAATGTAGAAAACACAGGAAATTACGATGGCGAAGAGGTTGTGCAATTGTACGTTCGCGACTTGGTTGGTTGTGTAGTTCGTCCGGTAAAAGAATTAAAAGGATTTCAAAAAGTGTTTTTGAAAAAAGGAGAAAACAAATCGTTGACCTTCAAGATCAAACCAGACGATTTGAAATTCTACAACGATCAAATTGAATACATAAACGAAGCCGGAGATTATGAAATGCTTATTGGAAATTCTTCTGATACCAGTTTAAAAGCAAACTTT
>DATFAW010000379.1:0-9473 GCA_035254165.1 Paludibacter sp. | reverse complement strand
ATGCTTGCGCAATACCAAACGCAAGCATCCCCTGAACTAAACGCACACACTTTTTTATACTCATCATCTTATTCTTTTATTTTTTCAACTGCTGACCAATGTCAGCAGTTATTCTATCTTTAATTTATTCTTTCCATACCGTTACTCCCGGCGACTTCAACAGTTTTTCTCCCAAAATGATCTTAGCATTAGCCGGTAAGTTCAGCGTGTAGTCATTTGAGGTGTAATTCACCGCTACCCAAAAACCATCGCGCCATTGAACGTAAACACCTTCGGGATAGTTTTCGGTGGTTGCACCGGCTTGTTCATAGACTTTTCGTAATACGTCACGTTCTAGCTGCAAATCGTCTGTATCCACACCAATATAGGTTACTGTTCCTTTGCCAATTTTATTCGATACCACGGCCGCTTTTCCCGCATAAAACTGATCGGCATAATGCGCCAATACGTTGCCCGGTTTGTTGGCTGTAATTAAATCGCCCCACTTGTTCCAACTGTATGATTTCGATTGACCGTCAATTTTGCCTTTCATATTGGGTTGCAATTGATCAAAATCACTAATGGTAGCATCAATCAACGGGTAAATTGGTCCTGCCCACAAAGAATGAAACAGATGGCCCCAGCGGTTTTTCACACCCGTACGAACTGTCAATACAAGGTTTCCACCTTGCTTTACATAACTCAGCCATTTTTGAACTAAGGTAGAATCTACTAGCTCGTAAGCCGGTGCAATAACTACTTTATAGGATGACAGATCATTGTTTTCGTACACAATATCGGTAGGCGCACCAAAGGATTTAGCCATTTCCAAATAATTTTGGAAAAAGCGGCGGGTATCCCACTGATTGGTTTGTTTCTGACGTTCCAGACTCCAGAAATTATCGTAATTCCATAGCAAAGCCGTTTTACGTGCAGCCAACTTAGCCGGATAAACAGCCTTCGAATCATAAGCTTTACGAAGTTCCTTCATTTCCTTCATCACTTGTTCGTAGTCAATTCCTCCTTGAGAAAGTGTAACTCCATCGAGTTTCATAACAGCTCCATGATATTGTTCCGAACCATAATTGATCTGACGGTAACGATATGAGCAAGCAAACGAACAGCCCGAACCAAATGAATGGTACAGCCACATGCGAAGCGTGCCGGGTTGAAGTAACGAATTGGGACTTCCCCAGTTCACCTGTCCGGGTTGAAGTTCCATTACTCCGGTTACACCGCGGAACGAACGTTGAAAATCGGGTGCAAAGGACATCTGGCGGTTATCGCCCAAACGGAATCCATTTTCACCCAAATTTGCAGTCCCACCATTCGGATAAATAGTGTACGAAGGAAAATCAATTTCCACTGAACGGCGTGGATCAGCTTGTGGGCTCCAACCGGTATAATTGGTGGTAATAAATTGTTTGCCATCAATAAGCGGACGCAGTGTTTCTGCTTGCAAATCGAGGAAAGCAGCTTGCGTGTCGGCAGTGAAACGTTTGAAATCGAGCAATGCGTGCGGATTGGTTCCCCACCAACCCACCAAAGGGGCATTGGCAACCTTAATCTGATCGAAACTACTGTAGGCCTGGCTCCAGAACTCTGTTCCCCAAGCGGTATTCAGATTGGCAATGGCGGAATACTTCTTTTGTAACCACGTGCGGAATGCTTGTTGAGCTGCCGGACTATAATCGGCTTTGGCTTCCGGTTCATTATCGAGTTGCCATCCCCACACAGCAGGATTCCGTCCGTAACGTTTGCCTAACTCGCTGATAATTTTCACCGATAACCGGCGGTAATCTCCGTTGGAAATAGATTCCTGCGCGCGCGTTCCGTGTTCGGCTCGTTGATAACTGGCATCCATCAGGTAAACTTCGGGGTATTTGATTCCCATCCACACAGGCATAATGGCGGTAGGAGTTCCGAGTATAACTTTGAGTTTATATTTAGCTGCCAAATCGACTACCTGATCCAACCAGGCAAAGTTATATCTGCCTTCTTCGGGCTCAAGGTCAATCCACGCAAACTCGGCAATATGAATAAACTCAAAGCCGAGGCTTGAGATGCGTTTCATATCCCTATCCCACTCAGACGAGTTCCAATGTTCGGGATAATAGTAAATTCCCATCGGCATTAACTCCTTTTTCGGGAAAAAGCGTTGAGCATTATTCTGGGCGAAGGATGTAAGCACAGAGAAAATAAATATTGCAGCAAGAAGACATTTTGTTTTCATATTTGTTCGTTATCTATAATTAGGGGAAGTATATTTCTATTTTTGTGTTATACCTTTCCACGCATCAGTGCGGAAAGGTATAGCAGGAAATCCTTCGGCATTTATCAGGTTACAATCGGGATTATCGCTCCACGCATACCGCACTGCAACGGGATTAGGTACTTTATCGGAACTTACAATTATTTCATTTCCTTGAATTTGTGCTGTTGCATTGAAGAACTTCTTGTCTGCTCCGGCAATAGTAAATTCGCGTGGGAATGAATTATCTTTTGTTTTTAGTCCTGATTCAATTTCCGAATATGAAATTCTGATAGTATTCCCTTCAATCCTGAAACTGCGAAACGCAGGTCCTGAAACAATACCTTGTTTTCCATAAACCATTTTTTCAGCTTGTAAAGCCAATCTGAAACCAACATCCTGTTTGTTTCTTGGGTGAATATCTTCGGCCACACCTAAATCTATTGCACAAACCATCCCTGTGTTTGGTTGCGCTGACGCTATGGCTTGGGCTTCGCGCAATTCGGCCCATTCGCTTTCCATCGGTTCAGCTTGTCGCTTTTTAAAATTAGGAAGCTGGACATACAAGAATGGCAGATAATCCTGTTTCCAACGGATTCTCCAATCTGTTATCATCATGGGAAACAAAGTGCGGTAATTATATGCCAAAGAATCGTTAGCTTCACCCTGATACCACAAGAAGCCTTTTAAGCCATATGGAATTACCGGGTTAAGCATAGCGTTATATAAATACGAAGGATAATAATGATAGTTGCGAATCTTTGGCAAAGAAGGTTCCAAATCTTTCATGTATTTCCAGTTTCCGGCAATGCTTATTTGTCCGTTTCCATCGGTAATGTACATTTCATTTGCTGGTGGATTAAAGCCTCCACCTCCCCACAGATAAGCCATACGTACCGACAAAAGGTTTTTGCCACTATGGATAAACTTTGCCGGAACAGGATAATTTTGTATTGGACTGGCATTCCAAATTGTTTTACAAATCTCATTTCCATTTATATAAACCGAATAATTCATTTCGGGATGACCAAGATGCAATATCGCTGTTTCTGTTTTAAAATCTGCAGGTAGCTCTATTTCCTTGCGCAACCAAATCATACCTTCGTAATAAGGAATTCCCGAAGTTTTAAGAACGGAAGGCATGTTTACCTCAGCCCACTTGGAGTCGTTATACGAAGGCCGCGTAACGATTTTATCCGTTTCGTTTTTTGGATGATAAACTACATCCCAAAAACGGATTAAATCGAGGCTGTCTTTTACGAAATGAGTTGGATTAACCGTGTCGTTGGCAATAGCTTTATCACGGGTAATTGGCGAAGCCAACAGCATTTCCTTGCTTGTCCATGCTTCAACCGGAGTTCCGCCCCAGGTTGTTTGCAGAATGCCAATCGGAACATTTATGTCTGTATGAATTTTTCGCGCAAAATAATAAGCTACAGCCGATACAGTCCTTATACTCACTGAATCGCACACAGTCCATGATCCGCCTAAAATGTCAGTTTCCAGCTTCACACTTTTGTTGTGAGGGACATTAAAAAAACGAATGTTAGGATAGTTGGCTTGTTTTATTTCCTTAGCAGCATCTTTGGCTTGCTGAACCTGAAGTTCCATATTCGATTGCCCGGATGCCAGCCACACATCACCAACCAGCACATCATCAAACACGATTTTCGGCCCGGGCTTTCCGGTTTGGGAAACGACAAGTTTATACGGTCCGCCTGCTTTAAATTTTGGCAGATGCAGCATCCATTTCCCGTTAGCATCAGTGATTCCTTTTGTTTGGGTATTTCCGAACTGAGCTGTAATTTCTGTTCCTGCCGGAGCATTTCCCCAAATTGGGATATCCATATCACGTTGCAAAACCATGTGGCTGCTAAAGACCTTTGGCATAGAAACATGAGCTTTGGCCAACACGCTCAGAGTAAAAAAGAGAAAAATACAAGATCTGAGTTTCATGAGTATTATGAATAGAAATTTGTTACTCGTAACTGTTTTATTTGTTTAATCGAGTTTGAAAATGTGTTCCCTGAATGATAGATGAGCCTTCTCTAGCTGGTTTTATCCAGAAATTCAACAATAGCCTGTTGAAGTTCAATATTCAAATCTACATCTGCCGGAATCACTTTTAAGAAAAAATGCTGATGGATCTTTAAACATCAGTTCGAATAAAAAAACGGCGTCCGCGCATTCATCATTCCTCAATGCGGTGCTGTCAATTGCGAATGCGGTACTTCCATTAACAGATGTGGTACTGTCAGTTGCAAATGCGGTGCTTCCTTTTGCTTCCACTATATATCCAATTGCAAATGCGGTGCATTTTTTAATACCACGGTGCATCCAATGCCAAATACAGCGCTCCCATTAACAGTTCCAGTACTTCCAACGCCATATACGTTAAATATATCTTACACTGCGCTATCTCCATTCGCTTTCGCGATAATTCCAAAAGTGAATGGATTGGTTTTATTCAAAGTTGTCATCTATTCGGAGCGCGACTCCAAATCGCACTCCCAATAAACAGTCATTTCACCTGATATTTCACTCCTTTGATCGTGCCGTTCTCTAGCTCGTAAGCTGTTCCCTTTTTAGAAACTTCCACTTGCACCAATTTATTATCAGTTGGCAGGCATACCAATCCTTTAGCCGTCGGTTCGTCACCATATACATTTAAATCGATGTTCGACCAGTCGATTTTATCGGTACTTTGCGCGAGCTTAGCATGAGGAATCACAGCTCCGTCGCGTACCAGAATGATGCAGGGGATTGCTCCGGCTTCGATATCATTCCAACCGCGGTTATAGGTTTTTCCTGTTTGATAATCGATCCATTTTCCACCCGGCAAATACACCTGGCGTCCTTTGGCGTTTTCCATCAATGGAGCTACATAAATGTCCGAGCCAAACAAATAAGCATCATCCACTGTCCAGGCTCCGGGATCGTTCGGGAATTCAACAAACAGCGCACGCACCATAGGTAACCCTTTTTCGGTACAGTTCTTTGCCTGGGCATATACGTATGGCATCAATTTGTACTTCATTTCGGCGGCTTCGCGGAAAGCCTTCACGAAACTTTGATTGTACAACCAGGGTTCTTTGGGAGGTGCTCCGTGCGCCCGGCTGTGCGAAGTCAGGAAGCCGAAAGGCAACCAGCGGCGGTACAAGGCTTCGGGTGAAGATTGGACGAATCCACCAATATCGTGACTCCAGAATGAGAATCCGCTCAATCCAAACGACAAACCACCACGCAATTCCGATTCCATGGCAATGTCTTTGTTGGCAGCATCACCACCCCAGTGCAACGGATAACGCTGGCTACCGGCCCACGCGCTACGCGCCCAGATAATGTTCTCATTGTTGGTAGCTTTGGTAACTTCAGCCACCGCTTTGTTATAGCGCAATGGGTATAAATTATGCTCGTACCAACCGCCACGGCCCGAAGCGTACATGCCATCCAGTGGAGCGGCTTCGCCAAAGTCCACTTTGATAGCCCCTACTCCCATTTTGAGCAATCCGGCCAGCTTATCCTGATACCATTTCACGGTATTTGCATTGGAGAAATCGAGCACGGCATCTTCGTACGGCATTTCGCCTTTCGAATTCTTTACATTCAGGTTTTTGTCGATGATTTCGGGGAAAAACTTATTCTTTGGAGTGAAATAGGTAAGCTGCCACAACGAAATATGGAAACCATCCTTTTTCAAATCGTTGATCATCTTTTGCGGATCGGAGAAACGCGATGGAGCAAATTTATAATCGCACTGCCAGTCGGTTTCGAACCATCCGGTGTCAAAGTGAATCACATCGGCAGGGATCTTATTTTCGCGCAATTTGGCTGCCACTTCATATCCTTCTTTTTGTTCGAAATACGTGATGCGGCTCATCCAGGTTCCAAAGGACCAAAGCGGAGGCATTTGTGCTTTTCCGGTGATTTCGGTATACTCGTTCAGAATATCTTTTGGTTCGCCGATGAAAACGAATAAATCCAACGCTTCATCGCCCATGAAAAGCTTATTGGCACCCACGTAAGTGTTCCCAAAATCGCAGGTAACGGGAGCGGAAGTGTGCATAAACATACCGTAACCACGATTACTCATAAAGAATGGAACCGGCTTGTACATCTGGTCGGTTTCCGGCCCCTGCGGGTCGGTTACGTATAAGTTTACTTTTTGTCCGCGCTTGTCCAACTTGGTAAACGATTCACCGCAACCAAAAATCTTTTCGTTGGGAGATAATGAAAATACCGGATTAATTTCACGGCTATTGTCTATGCCCTTTTTGATAAAGTTGAAAGGCAGGATCTTTACCTGCGACGAGTCATTATCATTCCAACGCCAGGTGTCTGTCAAGCGGTTGCCTTTGGCATCCATCAATACAATGCGGAATGGATTGACTTCAATCAGTAACTTACCAAATGCACTTGTGTAAGTGTGTCCGGTTTTGGTTTTGGCATACTTCCACGAACTGTCTTTGCCCGGTTCTTTCACCAACATCGGCGAATCAAAAGGCTTTGGTTCCACCGGAGTCGTCAGCATTTTGATGCGTAAAGTTCGCGGTGTGATAAACTCTACCGTGAAGCTAAGTTCCGGATTTTGCTGATAGGCTGCGCCCGGAAAGTCGAGCATAGTCAAGTCTTGCGGTAAGATAGTATTCACATCAAACGCCTGACGGGTATAAAGCGACGACCGTTTCCAACTGATTTTTCCTTTGGCGGTAGCCGGGTCAAAACTAGCCAACTTATCGGCAAAGAAAAACGTGTTGTGAAAATCCTTAAAGTCAAGGCTCATATCCACGGGATCGCCGAGGAATCGTTTCTGTTGTTGGGCCGAAAGCGTTTGCAAGCAACAGCAAGCCAACAAAAGCAAAGCGGGAAAAAGATGTTTTTTCATGGGATATATGATTTTTTGTTTTGATTCTAATTTTTCAACTGCTGACAGGATCTTCGACCGCTGTCAGAGTTGTGAGCATCAATCCTGTCAGCAGCCGAAGGCTCTGACAGCGATTGCAAAGTTTTATTTTACATCCACCAGTTTTGTCAGCTTTATATCTGCCGACGAACTACCAACCATCAGCTTCACGTTCCCCTTTTCAACAATAAAAGCGTGCTTTTCTACATTCCAATAAGCCAAATCTTCCGCTTTCAACGGAATTTCTATCGTTTTCAATTCACCGGCAGGAATAAACACCCGTTTAAACCCTTTCAGTTGTTTCATCGGACGCTCCACTTTCGAACCGGGATAAGAAACATACAATTGAACCACTTCGTCGCCATCGCGCTTGCCGGTGTTTCTTATAGTTGCCGATACAATAATGGAATCGGAAAGAGCCGGTTTTGATGTTTTCAACCCGGAATATTCAAACGAAGTATAACTCAAACCAAATCCGAAAGGATAAAGCGGTTTGCCTTTGAAGTATTGGTATGTTCTGCCATGACGAATATCGTAATCCATCATCGGTGGCAGGTCGGTAATGCTTTTCACCCAGGTTTGATTGGTTCGCCCGGCCGGATTGACATCACCAAAAACCACATCAGCCAAACCATTGCCTAATTCCTGGCTATTGTTGGTAACATGCAAAATAGCTGGGACATTGTCCTGCGACCAGTTGATGGCAAACGGGAAATTACTCACCAATACCATAACCGTTTTTGGATTGGCTTGTGCCACCACTTTCACTAAGTCTTCTTGTTCCAATGTTATTGATTTGCGGTCCACTCCTTCCCGCCCATCACTCGGTACCGGCGAAACCATCCAACGCGCATCGGTTCCGTAGGGATGATTGCCTACACAAACAATCGCCACATCAGCTTTGCGGGCAGCCATGGTTGCTTTATCCATTTGGTCGGACGGAGCATAGAACACCTCAACATCTTTTCCAACAACATTTTTTATTCCTTGCAAAATAGTTACTGCATATGGTGGCGTTCCGCTGTACCAGTCGAGCAGAACTTCATCAGCCCGCGGTCCGATAACAGCAATGGATTTAATTTTCGATTTATTTAGTGGCAACAGATTCGAGCTGTTCTTGAGCAAAACCACCGATTTAGCCGTTACCTCGCGCACAAAAGCTTTCGTCTGCGGTTTATTCCATGGCGAAACGGTATCGGTCACGCCAATGTTGGCATACGGCACTTTAGTTTGATCGCTATCCAGCAATCCCAGTTTCAATGCCACTAAAAAATTACCCCGTATAGCATCATCAATATCTTTCTCATTCAGTAAGCCTTTCTTTAATGCTTCGTAAACGTAGGGCTTAAACATGTCGAGGAATTGACCCACCGAAGCTTTCACTACGGCCGCAGCACCTTCAGTCATTGTTGGAAATGCTTTGTGTGAATTTACCAGCAAAGTAAGCGCGCCGCCATCCGTACAAATAATTCCGTTGTTGCCCCATTCGTTGCGGGTAATCTTTTTCAATACCGGGTTTACTGTCATTGGCACGCCGTTCCATGAATTATACGAAGCCATAAATGCCCGCGAACCACCTTCGGTAATGCCTTTATAAAAAGGAAAAGAATAATATTCGCGGAAAAGCCGTTCGTCAAAGTTCGACGAAGTCGAATCACGACCATCCTCATTACTGTTAGCCAGGAAATGCTTCATGAGCGAAGCCGACTTCCAATATTTAGGATCACTGCCCTGTAAGCCTTTGATAAATGCCACTGTAAGTCGCGAACCCAAAAATGCATCTTCGCCATAACTTTCTTCCGTTCGCCCCCAGCGCGGATCACGAGCCAGATCAGCATTCGGAGCACGCATAACCATGCCGCCTTTTTGCAAGTTTGGATTTTGAGCGTAAAAACGTATTTCAGTAGCTTCCTGGTCGGCCACTTTTTGAATCAGTTCCATGTCCCAGGTTTCACCGAGTCCGTAAGCTTGTGGAAAAGTTGTTGTTGGATAAGTTTTTGGAATGTGACCAACTGCAGAAAAGTCACCCCAGTTACCCGGACCACCAAGTGCCATACCGTGTAACCCTTCAGAATGTCCGGTATTACGAATGCCCAAACGGGGAACACCCAAATTGGTGGAAAGAGCATTTACTTTTTCATCAAGTGTCATCAATGAAAGCAAATTATCGAGACGTTTGTCGTCGGACAAAGCGGTGTTTTGAAACGGGAAAGCAATCTGTGAAAACACGGAAACTCTCAACAAGAGAAACAATAAGATTAAAAGGAAAGTATGGATTTTCATTTTCTACATTGATTTAAAAGTCAATGCAAAAATACATTTAAATATAAAGATAAAACC
>DATFAW010000378.1:0-4209 GCA_035254165.1 Paludibacter sp. | reverse complement strand
AAAAAGGCGTGGAAGCACTTGATATATACTAATTTTAGACATGTAGTTTTTTTAATAAAAATCAACAAGCTCACTTATCGATTAATAATTTTATTTTGATTAAAGTTTGTAATTGTCTGGGTGCCACTTTCCATCTCTATGTTTTGAATACCTTGCATGACCTTCGAAGATACTCCGGCACCGGCTTTTTGCGAAATCCGGAAGTTATCAATCCATACGGTACCCTGCGGTGGAACCATAAATCCGAATAGATTTAAATCGGTAGCATCAACAATTTCGGACCGATAAGTAAAGATATTGTTGATAAAATAATACAACGTCCCTCCTATTTTCATTACTCTCAATTTGTTTGTTCCGGCAGAAAGAACGCTTGATTCTGTCAGTTCGGTAAAGAAACTATACCAGGTACGGTTACCCATATACATTTTCTTTTCATTACTGATGCTGAAGTATTCGATTGATTCGGTTGGTGTGAATGTACCATCCGATTTTGATCCAAAAATCAATCCGTATTGATTCGTTGCATCTCCTGTTGGATATTCAAAAGTCAACTCATATGAAAAGTCGGATTGAATACTTATCCGGGGAGTTTTTAAAGTTGTATAAACAAAATATACATCACTTACTTTCGATTGAAATCGCAACCGGCCATTATCAAGCGATGTTTTATATTTTGCATTATCAACAAGCGACCAAATGGTGTCGGCTGGCGTATTAAAACTTCGTTGAAAAAATGATTTAAAACCTGTAGTATCAGCAATCAACATCAAGCTTGAAAAATCGGGTGCCTTGGTGCTTTCATCAAATAATTCATCAAGGTAGTATTTTCGACGTTCGCCCCTGTAATTAATGTTCCATGACCGGTTATTTACCTTATCGCCTCCGCACATGATTGATTTCCAATCACCATTTTCGAGTGTGGTATTAAGGTGCTTTCGTCCTAACAATCCGTGTCCGAGTTCATGAAAAAGCAAATCTTCTTTCATTAAATCCGCACCGGCGGTTTTGGATATTGCATCCCAATATGTTTTATCTATTTCTATCCGGATAGGTGTCTCATAATGCGTCAGCCCCGCCACATCACCCGATAAAGTTCCAAATTGAATAATTAACCCGCTTGTTTCCACATTGAAAGTGCGCCCACGTGTTGCTCCTTCATTTTCGAAGCGCTGTAAATAATCAGCAAAGGTACTGTCTACTTTATATTCGTGCGAATTGCCGCCACACGACGAGAGAAACAGAGTCAACAAAAATGTGCAAGCCGAATAAAAAGTACTATTTCTCATTATTATTGCTTTTTTTGAAAAAAATCACTCGCAAATATAAACAAAAAACCACTGACCGCTGTTATTTATGGATTAACAAACTAACTTTTATAGTAAATTATAAGATTCATTTATTATGGCAACAGTAAAATTTAAAGGTGGCGATGTTCAAACAAACGGTCAATTGCCTGCAGTAGGGAGCCAAGCTCCAGATTTCACATTAGTAGGCAGTGCCTTACAAGAAATTCATTTAAGCGATTACAAAGGGAAACGAGTTTTACTCAATATATTCCCAAGTCTGGACACAGGAACCTGCGCAGCTTCGGTTCGCAAATTCAACAAATGGGTTTCTGAGAAAGAAAATGTAGTGGTAATTTGTGTGTCGAAAGACTTACCTTTTGCACAAAGCCGTTTTTGCGGTGCAGAAGGATTGGAAAACGTGGTCACGGCGTCAGATTTCAGGTATCACAGTTTTGCTACAGATTACGGAGTATTATTGACCGATGGACCGCTCAAAGGATTAATGTCACGTTCTGTTGTTGCAATAGACGAAAAAGGGAAAGTGTTGTACACTGAATTAGTTCCGGAAATTGTGGAAGAACCAAATTACAATATAACTGCGTTTTAATAGAGAAACTTGTTTGTAGACAAGTATTTTTGTGTGATTAAATAAAAACAATTCTAAATGACAACCTCTCTTTGCTGTGAAGCTCAGGGAGGTTTTTTTCATCAATCGATATATAGATTCCGGTTCAGCCGCAAGCGAAACTTTTGTTTCATTCCGACCTACCCCAGCTCGTGATTTTTGAATCTTGGTTCTTGGTTCTAAATGAACATTACAGCCTTTTAAGCGCTATTCCCAGCTTGCTCAATCCTTGCTGAACATTTGTAGCTCCGGCTTCTTCAAAAGCTTTAAGTGCAATGATTGCACAAGCTTTGGCATCGTCGCCTGCCCGGTGATGGTTAAACTGGATATTGTGATATTGGCTGACCACCCCCAACGAATGACTTGGCAAAT
Source organism: Paludibacter sp. (assembly GCA_035254165.1). Classification (GTDB taxonomy): domain Bacteria; phylum Bacteroidota; class Bacteroidia; order Bacteroidales; family Paludibacteraceae; genus Paludibacter. The sequence continues at coordinate 1,926 of DATFAW010000378.1, read as the reverse complement.
GTTTCCATGTTTTACGCGAAACACTTACACTGCAAAAATATTCAGCCCACGGAATTGCCAGATCGTAACGAGCCAACACTGAGCGCAGCACGCGCATATCAAAAGCAGCGTTGTGAGCAACCAGGTAGTTATCTTCGAACCACGGTTTCAGCTCACCCCAAAGCTCCTCAAAAGTCAATGCAGAAGCAACATCAGCAGATGAAATACCATGCACCCGTTGATTCCATGGATTCATATACGGAAAACATGCCGGTTTTACCGACCACGATTTCGAATTTATTATAACACCATTTTCAACCCGGGTTAATCCTATTTCACAAGGAAATTCAGCATGCGCTGTTTCAAAATCTATTGCTGTAAAATTCATATTGTTTGATCTGTAATTTGTTGTTCAAAGATATATTTTTTGTTTCTAAATTTCATCATGCTGTGTAAATTTTAAATTTCACACTCCTATTTAAAAGCAAAATCACAAAATATCGACATTGTTTTTTTGAATAATCATACAGAAACACTTAAATAAACAATGGATTCCGTTAAATAGAAGACAGATGGCAGACATACAGCATTATGTCTGCATAATAATGCGTATCTTTGCACATTAAACATTAAAATGTGCAAAATGAATAATTTAAAAATTGGAAATCTAATAGCTCGCATACCTGTAATTCAAGGAGGTATGGGTGTTGGAATTTCCTTATCAGGTTTAGCGTCTGCCGTTGCAAATGAGGGGGGAGTAGGCGTTATTTCTTGTGCTGGAATCGGTTTGATATATCGTAATTCAGCGAAAGATTATATGGAAGCTTGTGTAATTGGCCTCAGAGAGGAAATTAAAAAAGCTAAAGAAAAATCATCTGGTATTATCGGAGTAAATATTATGATGGCATTGACTAACTTCAATGAAATGGTCAAAACAGCTATTGCCGAAAAGGCAGATGTGATTTTCGCAGGTGCAGGTCTCCCACTGGACTTACCAAAATACAGAACACCTGATTGTACGACCAAATTAGTACCCATCGTATCGTCTGCAAGAGCAGCAAGGATTATCTGTGAAAAATGGAAAACCCTTTATGATTATTTACCTGACTTGATAGTAGTTGAAGGACCGAAAGCAGGTGGTCACCTTGGTTTTAAAACAACTCAGATTGAAGATGAAAACTTTTCAATTGAAAAATTAGTTCCGGAAGTAGTAAAAGAAGTTGCTATTTTCGAGGAAAAATACAATCAGGAAATTCCTATTATTGCGGCCGGAGGCATTTATACGGGTGAAGACATGTATAACATTATGAAATTGGGAGCCAAAGGTGTTCAAATTGCCAGTCGATTTGTAACCACTCACGAATGTGATGCGGATATAAAATTCAAAGAGTCGTATATAAATGCAAAAAACAACGACGTTGAAATCATTCAAAGTCCGGTTGGCATGCCAGGTCGCGCATTAAAAGGCGAGTTCCTGGAAAAAGTAAAACAAGGTCTGACACGTCCAAAATCATGTCCATACAATTGCTTGCATACTTGCGATTACACAAAAGTACCCTATTGCATTATTGTAGCGCTCTACAATGCTTATCTGGGGAAAATGGATAAAGGCTATGCCTTTGCTGGCAGCAATGCTTATCTGGCAACAAAAATTTCGTCAGTAAAAGAAATTTTTGACGATCTCGTTTCTGGTTTTAATGCAGCCGAAAAAGCAGTTATTGCATGATAGAGCAATAACAATTTTTCAATATCAATTAAAAAAAGGACAAATCTACCATTTCGGAAGTTTTGTCCTTTTTTTATCTTTTAAAAATCATCTGCTTTTACTTCATCACATGTTGGTTTTATTCAAAAACATCGTCCTGCTTATAATTTCACAAATATTTCCAGACAAACGCATTAGTTTATCAAAATTATTGGTTAATATTGCAGAAAATTACAAATAAA
>DATFAW010000377.1:0-4912 GCA_035254165.1 Paludibacter sp. | reverse complement strand
CATTCTACTAAACTCATAGCGTTTTTTTTTGCAAAGATAATGATTTTAAAGAACTTTTTAGAACTTAACAGCCCTGCTCCTTGGGAGGGGTTAGGGGAGGTCATAAGAAAGGATATTAACCATTTGTTATTAATTTCATTGAATTTAAAAATGATATTCATCGTTTTCTTATATCGAACTCACGTTAAACCTATTGTTAAAACAAAAAATTATGTCAGTAATTATGGAATTTGCCATCTTCCCCATGGATAAAGGGGAGCATGTGAGCCAGTACGTCGCGAAAGTAGTAGCGATGATAGCTGCTTTGCCCTACAATAGCCAACTTACAGCGATGGGTACGATAGTAGAATGTGATACTATGGACGAGTGTTTAAGTGTAATTTCAAAATCCAATGCCCTGTTGGAGCAAGATGCCGAACGTATTTATTGCACCGCAACATTCGATAATAAACAGGGCAAAAAGAACCAAATGGAACATAAAATGAAAGCTGTCAGAGATAAGTAAGCTCTATAGACACAGGTCTCCCTTGGTTTTCGTCTCGCCGGACAAGGTAAAATACTGACAGATATAGTAAAATTTATAAACTCATTCTGCCTAGGAACACATACCTCACCCTCTAAATCAAAAGCACGCAAATAACACAAACGACACAAATTTTCGCAAATAAGACTTTTAAAGTTGAATATAATTTACGTGTTTTGTGTTATTTGCTTTCAAAAAAGCATTTAATACAAGGACGAGCACAGCGAAGGGGTTCATGATATGAAAACTTAAAGCTTGATTGATGAATTAATCAATTGTCAAACCACACTCTTGAAGTATCGTGGTTTCAAGTTCTTGTTGTAGTTGCGGGGAAATTGGGTCGGAGATAATTTGACCCAGTAAAATGGCTTTTGCTTCTTCTGCTACAGGAATCATATCGGGATGTGCATCAAAAAACTCCTTCCACATCTCCACCAGAATGAGATTGGGATTGATTACGTAGTTAATGAAATCATCATTAACGAGTAAATTGATTACACTTTTGTCTGTAGTTGAACTCACTTTTTATTGCGTCTTTTATAATAAGACGCATTATGCCAGAGTTCGTACTCAATAATTTAAATATTTATTACTAGGCTGCGCAAGAACGCAACTTGGATATGCCGCGATGGATTAAATTGCGTACCGACTGATAGTTCATTTGCATAATTTCGCAAATATCTTCGTATTTCTTTTCTTCAATATAATACAAGATAATTGCCTTACGTTGGCGGGGAGATAGCTGATCCAACATTTTGGTTACAAAAACATTATCCAATGCTGCTTTTTCGTTGGCAATATAATCATTCTCAATATTATCGTTTGCAACAACATCAAGTTCTTCTACCGCTACACTGGACAAGTTCACACGCTTACGACTTTCGTCGCACAACTTATTTTTCAATGAAATCAATATATACGATTTGAAATTAGCTACTGAGTCCAATTCCGTTCTCATATTATATATTTTGACAAATACTTCCTGAATACAATCTTTCAACAATTCGGTATCGGCAGTAAGTTTACAGCCATAACTGAACAGTAAATTGATATACAAATTGTATAGTTTTGAAAATGCCTGTACATCTCCTCCCCTAAAGTCGGCAAGCAACCGGGTTGTTTGAGCATCTGCATTTGCATAAGGTGATTTTTTCAAGAGAGTTTGTTCCATCACTGTTTTAATTTATTATTAAATCAACGTGACAAAAATACTTCGCCCCAAAAAGAATTGATTGGAAATTCTGATTTGGATATAGGAATAATAGGTAACATGCTTTAGAACATATTTTCGACCCAATTCCTAGTTTCAGGTCAACAAAAAAGCCGAAGTTGGACAATCCAAGCTTCGGCTTTTAATACTATTTTATGCTATACAATTACATCTTCTGAAACCAATAAGCGCCATTCTTCGACTCATTCATCTCTAAATCAAACACATGCCCTCCTTTTATCGATTTATTCAATAAAATTACTTTTCCTGATTTGGAATCAATAAATTTCAAAACAAAATTACCATTCTCTAAAGTTACCGGAATTTTTGATTTTGACTGGGAATAAATAATAATTCCTGTACCAATTTTTCCCAATGCCTTATAATTACCATCTTTTACGGGCATCACAGTCATCTGCGAAGCTGCTTTGATAAAATCCTGGTCTTTAACCGGTAGTACCGGACAAGAGCCACCTGCCATAAGCACAGCCCACGCCATATCAGGGTAATTTTCGGTATAATAAGTCACAGCCTTAGCCGGGTATTTGGTCCGGTACTCATTTACGGCTTTGTAGGCTTCGTCGAAGGTAACTTTTCCTACTTTCTGCAAACGTGCATGCTGACGGGGGGCTAAATTCAAGCCTCCCTGAGGTGCATACGTAGTGCCATCATTTTTATAATGCCAATAACGGATATCAATAATATCAACTACTGCGGCACGTTTAGCATCGGCCAGAATGGAGTCCTGGACATCCTTGGTAGCACTCAATGCAACCGTGGCTTTTCGGCCGGTTTCTTTTTCCCATTCTTCAATCACATCCAACCAGAACTGTACAAAGTGCAGCGGACCGGTATACTCGGCACTGATTAATTGTACCACGTTTTTGTTATCGGCAAAGTTATTTAAACACTGACGAATGTAATTGCGATACGCATTCCGTCTGTTTACATTGGAAATATCGTAGAATATGTCGGCCATAAAAACCCGTTTGTCGCCAGTAAAATTTACCGGTTCCGGAAATCCAAGATCATTGATATTATTGGCCGAACGCCATGGACAATCAACCCAGTGTGCACCGGCTTCGATTATGTTATGTTGGAAAAAGTTTTCGTGAAACAAAAGCATTCCATGTCTTTCGGCTTTGTCGGCATATTCTTTCAGGCGCATCCAGTACCAGGCATTGAAGCGGTACAAATCGTATTTGGTCAAACCATCCCAGGCCACTCCTTCCCCACTCCGTGCAAAAGGTTGTTCATATCCCGGTCCCCACACATCACCATCACGCCGGCGGATACGTTCGTGATCATCGCGACGACGATCGGTCCATAAACCGTAGTTATGATCAAGCACGGCTATCCCATCCGCTTGCATAGTTGCAATTACAGAATCAATACGATCGGTCAACCCCAATCCCTCACGACCCGCAACAAAACGGGTAAGACCCGGTTTAGTGAGATAGGATGCAATATAATTTGGTTTCAACTTTCCATTCCACCACTGCACATCCAGCTTGTCGCCCGTAATAAGCGATCCGTCGCAAACAATACGACCATCCTGAACTGCGATAGCAGGCGCATAAGCTTTCACTTTCATTGGTTTGCTTTTCAAATCGTCAACGCTTATCAACTTTGCTTTATCCACCGAAGGTGCAAACTGAGCCGTTTCAATCCACTTTTCAAGCGTAACCAATGGAATCCTTGCCTCTTTAATCATTTGAGCAGCTACTGCCACTGAAGGGCTACTGGAAGCATCGGTATTCTTTGGCAAAACACGTCCGCGAGCCGACACATCCTGAGACAAACGAGCTCCAAGTTGTGCATAATAAATACTGCGTGGTTGAACATGGTTATTGGACTCCGCCCAGTCGCCATCGCCCGAAAATTGTGCCCAACAACCGTAAGCACGGTTCTTAGCATCAACAGCCGGTGAGTAACATTCAATTTCAGCCGCTGTACATTGCCAGAAAAGGCTGTTGGCTGTATTCCATCCGGCACCGTTTTTACTTTGTCCCAGATTTTTGAAAGCCAGGTTATGTCCGTCGACATTCACCACATCGAACAATAAACCGGTAGCCCAGGCATCAATAGAACCGCTAAAGCCTAACGCACGCTTTGCCTCACATTGCACGAAAGCATTGGGACCCGGCGCACAGTAACCGGCTGCAAAATCGTTTACACCATCCTCGGAATAGCAACGTTGAAAGAGGTTTTGTTGGCCCATGGTATAAAACACAATGCGACGAAAACCTCCAATCTCGGAAACCGGTTCTTTGGAAATACAATCTTCAACCGTAATTTGCGACGAAGTAGGCTGTAAGAAAACAGCATTTCCGGCAAAATGATTAAAGTTTAGCTGACGAACCCAGCAGTTTTCGGCATTTTCGACCGAAACTCCCGTCCAGCAGTGATCTTCATCCTTTGGGTACTGTTTGTTATAATCGGATGTCATAGTCAGGTTTTCGACACCCGACTCTGATATACGCCCAGCCCATTGATATTTTGAAATCTTAGAAGCTCCCCATTGAGAATCCAGTGCCACAGTAAGCGGTGCATTGAGGGTTACTTTATTTCCAACAACCGAAACAACAGTCCTGTCCCAGGTTACATCAATATCAGTGGGTTTCCAACCCAATGCACTGATTCCTCCACCATAAATATCGCAACCTACAGAAGCAATCCAGTCCTTGGTAGAAGGGCGAGTGATATTGATTCTGTCGCCCGCTTTCAATCCCGAAGCCGACGAAAGTTCCAGTGTCATTTCATTTACCGGAACATAATTAGAAACCAGATGGAATGAATCTTTTAAAATACGATTATTCAGACCTTCGATATGCAACACAGCCGAACGATCCACACCACGACGGAATAAAACAGTTTCGTGCTTATCCGATCCGCGTAAAACAACTCCGGAAGTCCGTATCCATAAGCTTTTGCTCACATTGAAAGTACCTTTATCCAACAAAACAGCACCACGGAATCCCTGTTTATTCGGTTTAAGCGACGACACATAGTCAATGGCACGTTGTATAACATCCGTAGCATCACCCTCACGTTGCGATACAAAAACCGCATTATTTACTGTGGGGATATCCTGTTCGGAAGCTTTGTAACCGCAATACGAAAAATCGAGTATGCAATTTCCCTTTGTATCTTTCGTATATGTTATCTTATTGTTTTTG
>DATFAW010000376.1:0-6834 GCA_035254165.1 Paludibacter sp. | reverse complement strand
AAGACGGAATGTACCATACCATATGCAGCTGTCATATAAGTTCCAGAAGAACGTAATTATGGTAGAAAAATTCTTTCTGATTTAGCTCATAATATACAATTATATCTTATCAAAAGATTTGATGAAAACAACCCCTTGATTTTATTCGAAATCAAGGGGTCTGTATCTTTGTGACAAAAATCAGTGAATTATGGGTATTTAAGATCTATTTTGTTCCAACCTAATTAAGTCGAGCAACCCTTTCAATCTATCTTCTGTCAGATATTTCAATAGCTTAATAATTGCAGAAAATTTTGTTAGGGTGAGTGATGTTCATCGTACCTGTAACTGTGATCTTAGCTGTACTTTTGATTATTATGATTATTATCAAATAAATCGTATAAATCCATGTGTATCTGTTTTTAATTGGTGCGAAACTTACTTTTCAGTCAAAATATGATTTTCTTCGTTAGGCTCGGCGTGTATTGATACCTCGCAACGTGGAACAAGTTTTTGAATTCCCAATTCAATTCTATCGCATAAATCATGAGTCTCCTTAAGTGTTAGTTCCGGGTCAAAATGAACCTTCACTTTAATAAAACTATCTGCACCTGATGTTCTAATTTTCAAGTCATGAAATGATTTTATCTCTGGGAAAGTGTTCAATACCTTTTCAATAGTTTCAAATGACTCTTGCGGAGCTCTATCTACCTCCACCTAATGATTTATACAAATCAACCATCAAAAGCAAGCGGTTTTTTTTGGTATTAATAAGCCGGATTTCGGTGTCGCGTGCATTTTTCTGAGCATTTATTACCTCTAGGTAATTGGCATATCCGTAGGCATACAAGTCTCTCGAAGTCGTAATTGCCAAATCGAGAACCGCAAATTCTTTCGATTTAAGGTCAATTTCGTTTTCAATCTCAGCCATCTTCCACAAATTGCTCTGCACTTCATTCAAACTTTGATTCAGCACTCGTTCATAATTAAGCAATGCCTGACGTTGTTCCGACTGTTTAATCTGATAGTTTGCTTTCAGCTTGCCTTGTTGAAATATTGGTGCAGTAATTCCTCCCAGCATATTAAAAACCACTGAAGCCGGATTGACCTGCATATTCAGGTTATTGCTCTGAAAACCGACAAAAGGACTTATCGCTATACTTGGATAGAAGGCTTTGAACGCAGCTTTTACATCAAAACCTGCTGCCGAAAGCAACAACGCTGCTTCTTTTAAATCTGGCCGGTTGTTTAGTAATTGCGCAGGTATTCCTACATTTAATTGTTTCGAAATACCTTCTGCCATCCCGATTTCATTTCGCTCAATCTGTTGTGGCGTTCTGTTAAGCAACAAATTAAGGGTGGTTTCGGTAGATATAATTAGCTGCCTGATTTCATTGTATTGTGCTTTGGTGCTGTACAACTGTGCTTCGAATTGCTGAACAGCAAGCGAAGTAGCTTTTCCAGCTTCGTTTTGCACACGTACAATATCAAGCGCATTACTTTGTAATTTGATATTCCGTTCAATAATATCCAACTCGGCATCGTAAGCCAACAACTCGTAATAAGCCTTGGCAACTTCCGAGATTAGTACTGTTTGAGCAAACTGTAATCCGCTTTTGGATGCAAGAAACTTGTTTTTCGAGGCAGCCTTTGCATTTCGGAGCTTACCCCACACGTCAATTTCCCATGAAGACGACAGACCTAACGCATATTGTTTCTCCAATTGGTTGTCGTACTTCGCTTCAAGTTGTAAACTTGGAAATGCCGCCTTTCTGGACATGGTATAATATGCTTTGCTTATTTCAATTTGCTGCAAGGCGTAACGCAAGTCATAATTACGGACAAGAGCTGTATCTATCAAGTTAATGAGTTTCGCATCGTTGAAAAAAGTTTTCCACCCAATGTTGCCCAAATTACTTGTGTCAGATGACTGACTCAGGTAATTTTTGGGGATTGAGATATTGTTTTTTAGGGCATCTTTTGGCAAGCTGCATGACTGCAACAATGCCAAAAAAATGACTAAACAACTAAATTTTATCATATTATGCTTCATGTTTCTTTACTTTTAAATGAGTTTTTCTTTTGTTTCTTTTTTCGGCTACTTTGGCAAAAATTACATAAAGTCCCGGCACTACAATTAAGCCGAATATTGTCCCCACCAACATTCCTCCAGCCGATGCAACTCCAATGGAGCGGTTACCCATAGCACCAGCTCCGGTTGAAATACACAATGGAACTAATCCGGCAATGAATGCAAATGAAGTCATCAGAATAGGTCGCAAACGTGCTGTAGCTCCTTCTTGTGCCGCTCGTAACACTGAATGTCCTTCCTTTTGCCGCTGGTTGGCAAATTCCACAATCAGAATGGCATTTTTTCCCAGTAGACCAATAAGCATAATCATAGCTACCTGTGCATAGATATTATTTTCGAGTCCGGCTAACTGAAGAAACAGATACGATCCAAAGATTCCAGAGGGCAAAGAAAGTATGACCACCAAAGGCAACAGGAAGCTTTCGTATTGAGCGCAAAGCAACAGATATACAAAGATAAGGCAGATGATAAATACAAAAATAGCCTGATTACCAGCCAGAATTTGCTCACGTGTCATACCCGACCATTGAATGTCATATCCTTTCGGAAGACTCTCTTTCGCAATTTTTTCTACTGTTTTGATAGCCTCGCCACTACTATAGCCGGGAGCAGCATCACCCGAGATAAGGGCAGATGTGTACATATTATAACGCGTCAATTGTTCAGGACCATACACCCGCTCAAGGTTTGCAAAACTGGAATATGGAACCATCTCCCCAACATTATTTTTAACATATAATTTTAGAATGTCATCAGGGTTTGCACGATATTCGGGCGAAGCCTGCAACATAACCTTATACATCTGACCAAAACGGATAAAATTGGTAGTATACAAACTTCCAACTAATACCTGAAGGTTGTTCATAGCATTTTCTACCGAAACACCTTTTTGAGCAGCCATTTCTTTGTCTATGTGAATAAGATATTGCGGGAATGAAGCGTCAAAGTTGGTGAATGAACTACCGATAACAGGCGAAGCCTTCAACGAGTCGATAAAACTATTGGTCACTTCGGCTGTTTTCTGAAGGTTTCCTAAACCGGTTTTATCCACTAGACGCAACTCATAACCACTGGAGTTCCCAAAGCCGGGAACAGTAGGTGGCGGAAAGAACTCAATCTTTGCATCAGCTATTTTTGCCGATTTTAGTTTCAGTTTTTCAATAACATCTTCCACCGATGCCGTGCGCTGACTCCAAGGCTTGAGGTTGATAATTGCCATACCGTAGGACGAACCGGGAGCTTCACTCACAATGCTGTAACCGGTAAGTACCGATATGTTTTCCACCTCAGGTAGTTGTTTTGCAATTATCTGAACGCCATCCAATACTTTGTCTGTTCTATCCAAGGTTGAACCCGGAGGTGTTACCACATTCACATAAATAACACCCTGGTCTTCGGTGGGAATAAATCCCGAAGGCAGAATAGCGCTAATAGCTGCAATTCCAAGTATAAAAACAGCAAGTAATATCCACGAAATTCTTCGTTTAGCGGCAATTTTTCCAATAAGCTCTTTGTATTTCCGTTCTGTTCGGATATAGAAATAGTTAAAACTTCGGAAAAATTTGGCCAATAGATTTGTTTTTTTCTTCTCATGTTTCTTGTGCGATTTAAGCATTACAGCACATAAAGCCGGAGTTAGCGTCAAAGCCACAATGCCGGAAATCACAATTGAAATAGCCAGTGTGATAGAGAACTGGCGGTAAAATACACCTACAGGACCCGACAAGAAAGCTACCGGAATAAATACAGCTGCCATTACCAAGGTTATTGAAATAATTGCCGAGCTGATTTCTTTCATGGACGCAATGGTGGCATTATGCGCATTCAATCCATTTTCTTTCATCTTAACGTGAACAGCCTCCACCACTACAATGGCATTATCGACAACAATTCCAATAGCCAGCACCAGTGCAAACAGTGTGAGCAAGTTGATGGAGAACCCAAATAAAAGCATAAATGCCAATGCTCCAACCAATGCAACCGGTACGGCTATGAGTGGTATAAACGTCGATCTGAAATCCTGCAAAAACAAGAAAACTACAATAAACACCAGAAGAAATGCTTCCAACAGCGTTCGGAGAACGGCACTCATTGATGCATCCAAAAAGCGTGACACGTCGTAGGCAAAATTGTATTTAATGTTGGGTGGAAAAGAAGTAGCCTGTAATTCAGCCATCCTTTCTTTCACTTTTTGAATTACCTCACGGGCATTGGAACCGGGTCGTTGTTTCAACATGATGGAAGCCGAAGGCCGCCCTTCAGTTTTGGAAAGCATGTCGTAGCTCACCGTTCCAAATTCAACAGTAGCAACATCTTTCAACTTCAACATTTTCCCATCTTTGTTGGCACGAACAACCAATTCTTCATAATCGGTTTCCATATTTACTTTTCCGGTATATCGGAGAATATACTGTACCGATTGCGGTAACCTGCCTGAACTTTCGCCGGTTTTGCCTGGTGCAGCCTCCACGTTTTGACTTCGCAAAGCCGTGATTATTTCATCGGCAGAAATTTTGTAAGCCAGCATTCTGTCGGGATTGAGCCATACACGCATGGAGTATTCACGCGCACCCATAATGTCGGCAAACCCTACGCCTTCAATACGCTTTAATTCATTCAACACATTTATGTCAGCAAAATTATAGATAAACTCCTCTGTTTGGGTACTGTCTGTACTGTACAAATTCAAATACAAGAGCATAGAGTTTACTTCCTTCTCGGTAATGACCCCGGCTTTAATTACTTCTTCGGGCAGCTCATCTAGCACCGTAGCCACACGATTCTGTACGTTTACGGCTGCAATGTCGGGATCAGTTCCAACTTTGAAAAATACCTGTATTACGGTTGTTCCGTTATTACTCGAAACCGAAGACATATAAGTCATGCCAGTTACACCATTAATAGCCCGTTCGAGCGGCGTGGCAACAGCTTTAGCACAAACTTCGGCATTAGCACCTGTATAATCGGCTGTAACAACAACGGATGGTGGCGCAATATCGGGGAACTGCGTAATGGGCAATTGAAACATAGCCAGTACCCCCAGTAAGGTGATAAATATAGAAATAACGATGGATAAAACCGGTCGTTTTATGAACTTTACTACCATAATTCTAAATTTTTACGTTTTTCTCTATTGGTTTAATTTCATTTCCGTCACGTAACAATTGTACTCCCTCATACACAATAAGTTCATTTTCAGCTACTCCATTCTGAACAATGTAATTCAAGCCAATCCTTTTTCCAAGTGCTACAGAGCGCATTTTCACCTTATTCGATTTATCAACCACCAAAACATAGTTTTTATTCTGAATTTCAATCACTGATTTTTGTGGAATCATAATAACATCATCAATGTTTGTTTCAAGCTTTATAGTCCCCGATGCACCATGTTTAATAATTTTTTCAGGATTCTTAAATCTCGCTCTAAAAGCAATAGCGCCTGTTGTTCCTTCAATTTCGCTGGCAACTGTTTCAACAATACCTACATGCTTATACAGCGAACCATCGGCTAATTTCAAACGAACATTACGCTCATCAGGGACAGAATCTCCTTTATTTTTAGCTTTCAAATACTTTAAATATTCAGCTTCTGAAAGGTAGAAATAAGCATAAATACTTGAAATATCGGATATACTTGTGAGCAAATCGCCCTCATTTATCAAACTACCAATCTTAAGTGGAATCCGATTCACAACTCCATCGAAAGGAGCCGTAATAGTGGTGAAATTCAAAAAAGCTTCTGCATTTTTAAGCGTAGCCCGAGCTTCTGCAACAGCTGCTTTTGCAATATCAGCTTTGGATTCAGCCAACACTAATTCCGACTTAACCACTACTTTTTTTGCAGCAAGCATTTCTACGCGTTCCACTTCGAGCTTGGCAGCTTTTTCCTCGGCAATAGCCCGTGTGAGTGTGGCTTGTGCTTTTGTATATTCAGCTGTATATTCGGGTGAACTGATTTTGAACAACGGCTGACCTTTACGAACCTCTTTTCCTTCGTCAACCATGATTCGCTCCAGATAGCCCTTTATTCTGGAGCGTATCTCTACATTTTTTACTGCCTGTATTTCAGCTACGATATTATTATTGAATACCGTATTGGAGGGCTTGATTCTAATTACAGGGATTTCTGCAATCGACTGATTTTGATTTGTCTGATTGTTTTTACAACTAAACAACGCCATAATAATGGCGCAACATACTAATAACCTACGCATAAAATTTTATTTTCTTTGAATTGATATGAACAAGAACAGATATTCAACCCTTTAAAATCAAATGAATGATAAAGATTGAAGCAGAACAAGTATTGTCGGAACAAGCCAACAATGACGACTTAAAAGCATTTCAGGGTATGAACACTTTTATTGAATCTGAATAAAATGATTGGAAAATCATTTGGCGAGAAAGAAACGCACAACTATATGTGGATTATAAGAATATAACCTACAAATCACATAAAATTTCTTTTTCGGGAAAAGGAACGAATTAAACCTGTGATGGGGGTAAGGGGTTTATATTCAAACAAACTGCCGGAATATAAAAGAGATGAAAATTGCCTAGCTCAATTTTTCTGAGGAAAGGAACACCCAGCGCAGAATATGTCTGAGGAACAAAGCTATCAATTTCTACCTGATGAAAACCGAAGTGAGAATCGGATTTTTGGTGCTGATGACCAGAATCTCCAAAGTCAAGCAAATCTGTCCATTGAAAACCATTATTATTCGTTGTTTGAAATACAATTTCATTTTGGTTCGTATCCGTAG
>DATFAW010000375.1:0-3470 GCA_035254165.1 Paludibacter sp. | reverse complement strand
CGGAAAGTATTGTCAATTCGGCTCAGGGAGCCGATTTGGTTGGCTGGAAAGCTTTCGAAAGCCCACGAAACCGTTATGCGTTAGTCAATAATCTGACGGATGAAGCTTTTAAAAAGTACCGCAATTACTTTTACGAATATCATCGCTTGGGATTGGACGAAATGACTACGAATGCTTCCAATGCACGGGGGCGAATTGCAGAAGGGTTGCCTTTGCTGCGTGAAGCAAATCGTGCCAGACCATCAGCCATTATTATTTCAACGTTTTTGGATGCCAAGAATGACGAATTAATCAATATTTTTTCGAAAGGTTCAACACAAGAAAAAACTGATGCTGTTCAAATTCTTTCGGACGTTAATCCAACCCAATCATCAAAGTATGAACAAATGCTGAGATAATTTCGTGTTTTGGATCTCGTATTTTGAGTAACCTGAAAGTTAAGCATGAATTATTCATTAGTGATTGTTCTAATCAATCAACATTTATCGTTTCAACAGTTTAATAATACACTATGCTGAAATCGCTACATATCTCCAATTACGCTTTAATAACAGAATTAAATATTGATTTTCAATCTGGTTTTTCGGTAATTACAGGTGAAACTGGTGCCGGAAAATCAATTATTTTGGGTGCGCTGTCTCTTATTTTAGGTCAACGTGCCGATTCTAAATCCATAAAGATTGATGCTGATAAATGTGTGATCGAAGCTGAATTTGATATTTCAGCATATACGCATTTAACTGACTTCTTTACTCAAAATGACTTGGATAATGAAGGAAAGGTTTGCCTGATTCGTCGCGAATTGACAAATACCGGTAAGTCACGCGCTTTTATCAATGATACTCCTGTCGGTTTGAATGTTATTCGCGATTTAAGCAACCAGTTGCTTGATATACATTCACAGCATGAAAATTTATTGCTCTCTAATGTCGGCTATCAGTTGGATGTTGTGGATACAATTGCTCAAAATGCCGTACAATTAAACGTATATCGTCAAGCATATCAGCAATGGAGAAACTTGCAAACGGAACTGAAACAGTTGCAAAAAATGGCCGAAAAGCAGGCTTCTGATGTTGATTATATTCAATTTCAGTTTCAGCAGTTGGCTGATGCTAAGTTAGTGGAGAATGAGCAAGCTGATTTGGAAATGGAGCAGGAAACCCTGAGTCATGCTGAAGAAATAAAATCGCAGTTGCTGAAAGCAAACCAGCTGATGGATGACGAAAACATGTCGCTTTCATTGCTTAAAGAAAGCATTCAGGCATTGTCACATATTAAAAACTACATTCCATCGGGCGATAACTGGTATGAACGTCTGCATTCAACTTTCATTGAATTAAAAGACATTTCGGCTGAAATGAGTTCGTACGAAGAACGGGTTGAATTTAATCCGGAACGTTTGGCATTGGTTGAAAGTCGGTTGAGCGAACTATTTACACTTCAAAAGAAATATAAAGTAACTTCGGTTTCTGAGTTAATAGAACTGCGAGAAAGTTTTGCGAAACAATTGCAACGCATAGAGTCTTTCGAAGAAGATATGGATGCATTGAATGCCAAATTAAAGCAGGCGTTTACGCAATTGCAGGCAGATGCGAAACGTCTCACGGAAAGTCGGCAGAAAGCTTGTAAGCCTATCGAATTGTATTTGGTTGATCAGCTTATTAAATTGGGAATGCCCAATATCCAATTCGTAGTTGAAATAACTCCCGAGATAGAATTTACCGAAAATGGAAATGATCAGGTTCAATTTCTCTTTTCCGCCAATAAGAACCGGGCACCACAACCAGTAACCCAAATAGCATCTGGCGGTGAAATTTCTCGTTTGATGTTATCCATTAAATCATTGGTAGCTCATAAGGCTGATTTGCCAACTATTATTTTTGATGAGATAGATACAGGCGTTTCCGGTGAAATAGCTCATCGCATGGGTGAAATCATGCGGACGATGAGTACCGAGATGCAAGTGATTACAATTACTCATCTTCCACAGATTGCAGGAAAAGGGGCGCAGCATTATTCGGTTTTTAAAGATGATACAGGTTTGCAGACTCAGACCCACATTCGCCGGTTAGATTCGAAAGAACGTTTAGTAGAACTGGCACAAATGCTGAGTGGTAAAAATGTAACTGAAGCGGCTTTACAGAATGCACAGGAATTGCTCTGTAATTAGCCAATATCCAACTTTAAATAAAAAACTCCGGTAGATAAAGTCTATCGGAGTTTTTTTGTTATTTGTTTTTTCGTTTCAACTTGCGTTCAGCTTTAAGTAACTTTCTGGCTGCTTTCTCCGCAGCCTTTGCTTCACGGGCGGCTCTTTTTGCTATCTTTCGTTCTTCCAATACTTTTTTGAGATAATCAAGATAGGAATCGATATATCTTTTACGTTTTGTTTCCAGTAAGTCGGCCATTGTAATCATAATTCCTGATTCGTATACAGAACCAAAATCAGGATCGAAAATAGAACCAAAAAAGCGCATGGTGTCAGATAATCCAATGTACGCACTGAACATAGATGGAATGGATTCGCCCTGATGCCTGATGGTTCGTTGAAGTGCTTTGTAGTCAGCTGAAGAATCATTTCCAACAAATAATTCTTTAGCCATTTTTTCAACTTCCGGACTTACATGAATGATTTTTTTAGGACTTATCATATTGTCGGGATCAGGAAAATAACGAGACATGTATTCGTAAATCAATTCGCGCGCCACTACCGGATAATGTTCGTAAATGGTAACTTTACCAATAAAATACCGGGTTTTTTTTACGGTGTGGGTTAAGGCTCCAAGTCCATCCCACAGATTGTCGAGGGCAAACAGGCTTTTAGTGCCCATTTTTGAAGTTTGATAGTTGGGTTGAACAAATGCCCGCCCCAATTCAACTGTATACGGTAAAAAGTCTTTGATAAATTTGTCGGTGAATGTGAATAAGTGAGACATCACAAATTTGGGCTGCCCGTTCTCATCAAAATCCACATCGGCTCCCGGCAAATACCGATAACCACCAATTATTTCCATGGCAACAGGGTCCCAAACGATAAGTTGATAATACGGTTTTTCCATATAATCAAATTCATCAGTGTCAATTTCCTCACCTGTGCCACCACCGCCTGACCGAAACGAAAGTTCTCGTAAACGTCCAATCTCAAGCATTACATTAGGAGCCTCGTGAGCAGTGACAACATATATCTCGTTATGCGCTTTATTGGTTGGGCGTAGAAACTTGTCTGCCGAAAGTTCCCGTTTTAGAATTTCTTTGTCAATTGCTGGTCTGATTGGTTTCATTATGAAAAATACATTGAAAATTATTTCGTGTCGTATTGAACACAAAAGTAGTGTTTTTTTGAAGTTTGTTTACATGGAAGTAAAGGTTTTTTGTGCGACATTTGTAAGAAAATTAGTTAATTTTGTTGCGATTTATATTTGACTTTGCACAAACTCCTTTTAAGTGTGCACAAAACATCCATTTCAGAT
>DATFAW010000374.1:0-3877 GCA_035254165.1 Paludibacter sp. | reverse complement strand
TTCTTCAATCGGCATTTTTCAAAATTACCAATGTAGTTCCTTACGAATTGGCAGTGGAAAAAATGAAATATGCTATCAACAAATCGTACGGTAAAAAAGGCGAAAGCATTGTAAACAAAAACTACGCAGCTGTAGACCGTGGTGGCGAATATACGAAAGTGGAAATTCCTGCAGAATGGGCTAACTTGGTTGACGGAAGTGAAGTAAGCACTGATATCGTACCTGCATTTATTGGTGATATTGTTCGTCCAATCAATGCTCAGAATGGCGATAGCCTTCCTGTTTCAGCATTCAAAGGCCGCGAAGATGGTACATGGGAAAACAGCACAAGTAAACACGAAAAACGTGGTGTGGCTGCATTCGTTCCGGTTTGGAATTCTTCAAACTGTATCCAATGTAACCAATGTGCTTATGTTTGTCCTCACGCTGCTATTCGTCCATTTATTTTAGATGCTGCCGAACAAGCTAAAGCTCCATTTACCGATATGCTTAAAACTAACGGTAAACAATTTGCTGATACAGCATTCCGTATCCAGGTAGATGTACTTGACTGTATGGGTTGTAATAACTGTGTGGATGTTTGTCCGGGAAACAAAGGAAACAAAGCATTGGAATTAGTTCCAATCGATACCCAATATCCAAACCAGGACAATTGGGATTTCTGTTCTACGGAAGTGAAATCAAAACAACACTTGGTAGATATCAAAGCTAATGTGAAAAACTCTCAATTGGCTACGCCGTTGTTCGAGTTCTCGGGTGCATGTGCCGGTTGTGGTGAAACTCCTTATGTGAAATTGGTTTCTCAATTATTTGGCAGCCGTCAAATGATTGCTAATGCAACTGGTTGTAGCTCTATTTACTCAGCCTCTGCTCCTTCTACTCCATATACTACTAACGAAGATGGTCGCGGACCGGCTTTTGCTAACTCTTTGTTTGAAGATAATGCTGAGTTCGGTTTGGGTATGGTATTTGCTAACGACAATATGCGTAATCGTTTGGTTCGTGTTATGACTGAAGCGCAAACTAGCGACTGCTGCTCTGACGAATTGAAAGCGCTGTTTACTGAATGGATTGAAAATCGCGAAGATGCAGATAAAACTGTAGAACTGGAAGCTAAAATTACTCCATTGGTAAAAGCTTGCGATTGCAAATACTGTAATGAAGTTGCTGAATTGAGCCAATACCTGATCAAAAAATCGCAATGGATTATTGGTGGTGACGGTTGGGCTTATGATATCGGTTTCGGTGGATTGGATCATGTGATTGCTTCGGGTAAAAACGTAAATATCCTGGTATTGGATACCGAAATCTATTCGAATACAGGTGGCCAGGCTTCAAAATCGACTCCGGTTGGTGCTGTTGCTAAATTTGCTGCTGCCGGTAAACGTGTTCGCAAGAAAGACTTGGGTATGATTGCTGCTACTTACGGTTATGTTTACGTTGCACAAGTTGCAATGGGCGCTAACCAGGCACAAACATTGAAAGCTATTCGCGAAGCAGAAGCGTTTGACGGACCATCGGTTATCATTGCTTACTCACCATGTATCAGTCACGGGTTACTTGCCGGAATGGGTAAAGCCCAGGATGAACAACAACGTGCTGTTGAATGTGGATACTGGCACTTGTATCGCTTCAACCCGGATTTAGAAGCTGAAGGAAAGAACCCAATGATTTTGGACTCGAAAGAACCACAATGGGATAAATTCCAAACCTTTCTGAAAGGTGAAGTACGTTACACTTCGTTGATGAAACAATTCCCTGCTGAAGCGCAAGAATTGTTTACTGCAGCCGAAACTAACGCAAAATGGCGTTATGATGGTTACAAACGTATGGCCGAACGTCAATTTTAATTGAATGACTAACTTTTCCAATCCGATTAAAGGATTGGAAAAGTAGATATACTAAAAAGACTGCCCAATAAATAATTGGGCAGTCTTTTTTTGAAAATTATATGGAAGGGTTTGTAAATTTGGTTTTGCTAAGCGGAAACAATACTTTCCCCCGAAAAAAGGTTTATTTTGCTGTGTGTTTGCTTTTCTTCAATATCTCCAATTCAGCTTTCGGGCAATATGAAACCGGCCGGGGCATAGTATAAATGCTTTCGCGCAGAAACACCCCCAGGGACTTATAGTCGGGAAAAGCAGCTTGTTCTTCAACAGATATAATCTTACCTATTCCGATGAGGGGTTTTTGTTTTTGTTTGTTGAATACTTCGTGGGGCATTCTTATTGCACGGATTTTCCAGTCAATCAGGCCTAGAAAATAGAAAAACCAGGAGTTGTGATTAAAAAAACGAATGGGAACAATCGGTACTTTGGCCGCATAAATCATTTTAAGTACGCTTTCCTGCCATTCCCTGTCCCTCAAACATAGTTTTTTAATCTCGAAATTAGAAACAGCTCCCGATGGAAAAAAACCCACCGGATGGCCATTATGTAATCGTGTCAAAGTTTCTCGGATACCTTTGAGGCTGGTAGTAGCCGTAATATTGCTGCTGTTGGTTTTGGGCGTTACAGTGATAAAATTCCCTTCCATCGTTTTAATAAGCGACAGAAATTTATTGACCATCAGTTTGTAATCAGGACGAATTTTGACCATCAGGTCTATCAACATAATTCCGTCCAAACCACCGTAAGGATGGTTGGATATGGTAATAAAAGCTCCCTTGGGCAATAGTTGTAAGTTCTCAGGATCCCCAACCACATACTCTACTCCCAAATCTTTCAATAATCGTTCGGAAAATTCGACACCGGTATAATTGCAGGAGTTTTCATACACTCTGTTTATTTTATCAATGGCAAAAAGGTGCATAACAAACCTTGCCAGTTTGTGTCCTCTTTTTCCTCTAAAAAAGGGGGATACTTTTTCCAGATCTTGTTCTTCAACTACTTTAGTTTTCAACATGCGATTTCTTTTTTACTTCAAATTATTGAGGGACGATTTGTATTTACCTGTTTACGCCGGAGCTTCCTCTTTTAAAAACCCAATATCTTTGAAGCATATAATTAAAAATAACCGAAACGATGAGATCTGTAATAATGCGGCTGATTTTATAGTCGATTTTCAGAAATGTGGTCAGCAGATAGGTGCCCGACATTTTCAATACAATACTGTTTACCACCACAAGGATAAATCGAAACAGTTGTTTCCGGACAGAAAACTTGTAAGGATGAGCTTTCGAACGAAAAGCCCAGGATTTATTTATAGAAAAATTGACAATAGCCCCTACCACACCGCCGATAGCAATAGAAATGGTATAATGTATATGAAAGACTTCGGTAAACAAAATCATTGTGAGGTAATCAACTACCCCACCCACACCTGAAGAAACCTGGGCTTTTGAAAACGTAAGCAGCTTTTCAAACATGTTTACCAGTTGTTATTTTTGTTTTTCGGACAAATCCCGGTCGTTAGCCAGGCTGATCAATTTTCGGGTATCGATAACGTTGATGATAAACAAAATGATACAAGCAGCCAGGGCGCTATACACGATAGAACCATTATAAAGCACTTCGGCCACCAGAATAGCCGATATAACTATCCGGACTTCCGTGGGACCAAACAAACCGCTGTCGATCGTATATTTGCCCGTAACTTTGTATCTTAACAAGGCAGTAATTATAGCCCAGCCATACATAACCACAAACACAAACCCAAGCATTTCCCAGGAGCCTTCCGTATAAACCATATATCCATAGCCAATCAGCATGGTGGTTAACCAATCTACTGTAATATCCAGCGAAAAGCCATACCATTTTCGGGGCGTATTCCGGTAGTATGCCACCCGGCCATCCATGGAATCGCCAAACCAATTGATGAAAAATCCTAAAATGCCAAGCAAAAGAAAGTTCCTGTCGATATACGTCGCTAAAATAAA
>DATFAW010000373.1:0-3691 GCA_035254165.1 Paludibacter sp. | reverse complement strand
TTTATTTTCAATGGTCTTGAGCAATAATTTTAAGGCCTCACTCCCCAACTCAGCCATTGGCTGTTTTACATAACTTATCGGAACGTAAAACAAATCAAAAGCATCCGTTTCGTCAAAACCAACAATGGCAAGCTGATCCGGAATTTTTATACCAAGGCTGTTGATATATTTTAATCCGGAAATGGCAAGTAAGTTTGACGTGAAAAATATCGCATCCACAGGATTTGGATTGGAAAGAAAGCTATCAATAGCAGCAATTACATCCTTATTTATGGAGTCGATTCCAACTTCACCAATAAGCGCATTATCAGCTAATAAGTCCACAGCACCTCTGATACGTTCGTTTAGGTGAAACAATGATGTTTGGTAAGCAACAACTCCAATGCGTTCATGACCATTATCCAGCAGATGCTGAATGGCTTTTTGTGCAGCGATATAGTTATTTATAGAAACAGAGTTTGTTTGAATAGTCGGATAATAACGGTCGATCAGCACAAAAGGGATATTGATTTTTTTTAGATACTTAACTTGCTCTTCGGTGTGTTCGGGTAAGGCTATGATTAAACCATCAACCTGACGATCAAGAAATAATTTTATTAAATCGTTTGTTTTTTCTGCACTCTCGTCGGAACTGCCAAAAATTACAGAATATCCAAAGGTTTTAGCTTCATCCTCAATGATGCGTGCAATTTGGGAAGAGAAGGGGTTGGCAATATCTGCTACAATTAAGCCAATGGTGAAAGTCTTTTGGGCTTTTAGGCTTCGTGCAATTTGATTGGGTCGATAGTTCAGGTCTTCTGCTGCTTTCCTGATTTTGGCAGCAACATCTTTGTTTATTCTATCTTTTAACTTATTGTTCAGCACATACGACACCAGGGCAGTTGAAACTCCAACTTGTTCCGCTATGTCTTTTAAAGATACATTCTTTTTCATGAACGTAGATGTGTTTTTTCGTGTTGAACAGATTTAATGGCACAAATATATGTTTAATCGTTTAAACTTGTTCTCTTTCTTTGAAATATTGTGATATATTATCATAAAGCTATAATAATTCACGTTTTGTGTTGCTGAAAATCTAAATGAGGATTGATTACAAGGGCTTTAGTGCAATACTACAAATAAAAAAGGAAGCTCATTTCTGAACTTCCTTTTGTGTAGCGGGAACGAGAGTTGAACTCGTGACCTCCGGGTTATGAATCCGACGCTCTAACCAACTGAGCTATCCCGCCATTTTTCTAAAGCGGTGCAAAGATAGGCTTTTTGGCGTATTTGGCAAAGGTTTTCGATAAAAAAAACAGAATTAGATTCGCAGAGCAAAGCTGATTGTCTTGTAATGAGCTGATTTATCGAATGAAATGATGAATTATGAACTGTAAATTATTGATTAAACACTGGTTTCATACCCAGATTAAACATTACAAATGCCCACATATCGGTTTGTGCTTCGATAATTTTGCCTACCGGTTTACCTGCTCCATGTCCGGCTTTGGAGTCAATTCGGATTAAAGTTGGTTTTGTTCCGGCATTGTTTGCTTGTAACGTTGCGGCAAATTTAAACGAGTGAGCAGGAACAACGCGGTCGTCGTGATCACCGGTCATAACCATGGTTGCTGGATATTTTACGCCTGCTTTAATATTGTGTAACGGTGAATAACCTTTCAAGTATTCGAACATTTCTTTGCTTTCTCCGCTGTTTCCGTAATCGCTGGTCCACGACCAACCGATAGTGAATAGATGGTAGCGAAGCATATCGAGCACACCTACTTCGGGAATAGCCACAGCGTATAAATCGGGGCGTTGGGTCAAACAAGCTCCAACGAGCAGACCGCCGTTAGAACCACCGTCGATAGCCAGTTTTTTGGACGAAGTGTAGCCTTTTGCAATAAGATACTCTGCAGCACCAATAAAGTCGTCAAACACATTTTGTTTGTGCATCTTGGTGCCTGCCATGTGCCAGGCTTCCCCATATTCACCACCACCGCGGATGTTTGCTACCACGTAAATTCCACCATTTTCTAAGAAAGGAACACGGGCAACGTTGAAAGTGGGGTTTAGGCTGATATTGAAACCTCCGTAACCGTAAAGCAACAATGGGTTCTTACCGCTCTTTTTCATTCCTTTTTTGTACGTGATAGACATGGGAACTTTAGTTCCGTCTTTGCTGGTAAAGAAAACCTGCTCGCTCACATATTCTTCCGGCTTAAATGAAACTTCCGCTTTGTGAAATACTTCAGAAGTGTTTTTGGCTGCATCAAACCGGAAAACAGTAGGAGGGAAAGTGTAAGATGTAAATATGTAAAATGCTTCATTATCATCTTTATCGCCTGAAAATCCGTTCAAAGAGCCTAATGTCGGTAATTGAACTTCATATAGCTTCTTGCCGGTTAAATCAAATGCATAGGCATGATTTGAAGCGTCTTTCATGTATTCAGCCATTATTTTTCCTCCGATAATAGCTGCTCTTTCAAGTACATTTTCGGTTTCATGAATAATCTCTTTCCAGTTAGCACGATTTGGATTTGATGGGTCAATTTCCATTAACCGTTGTTTTGGAGCTTTCCAATTAGTTAAAATATAAATCTTACCATTCACATTGTCTATCACCGAGTAATCGTTATCGAAGCCCGGAGCCAATTCAACAAATGAAGCGTTTGGATTGGTCAGATCTTTCATTAATAAACCATTTCCAGTTGTAGTTTCAGTGATAGATATGAACAGAAACTGTTCATCTTCGGTAACGCTGGCATAGCATTCCCGGAGCGCGTGTTGTTTGTCTTCGTAAACTAGCTTGTCCTGATCTTGCGATTGACCTACGGTGTGGAAATACACTTTCTCGTATTCGTTTTTATTTGAATATTCTTTACCGGCTACAGGCGCATCGTAGGCACTATAATAGAATCCGTTACCTTGCCAAAAAATTTGTGACGACTTTGACCATTTGATATGGTCAGACATTAATTGATGCGTTTCTACGTTCAATACAAAAATTTCATTCCAATCAGAACCGCTTCGGGCTATTGAATATCCGAGATATTTTCCATTTTTCGAAAAAGCAATATTGGACAAAGCCACAGTTCCATCGGTCGAAAGTGTATTGGGATCGAGCAATACTTCCGGGTTGGCAGTTAAAGATTTTTGACGGTACAATACACTTTGATTTTGAAGCCCATTATTCTTATAGAAAAAATATTGACCATTCTTTTTAAATGGAGAACCATATTTAGGATAATTCATCAAAGCCGTCAACCGTTTCTTTAAGTCGCTGCGGAAAGGAATCTGCGATAAGTAGTCGTGTGTAACCTTGTTTTGTGCTTTAACCCAAGCTGCAGTTACAGCAGAAGTGTCGTTTTCCAACCAACGATAAGGTTCTTTTACCTGAATGCCAAAATAAGTGTCTAAAACATT
Organism: Paludibacter sp.; assembly: GCA_035254165.1. Taxonomy (GTDB): domain Bacteria; phylum Bacteroidota; class Bacteroidia; order Bacteroidales; family Paludibacteraceae; genus Paludibacter. The sequence goes on along the minus strand of DATFAW010000373.1, from coordinate 286 downwards.
GTCTTTGGCTGTTTTCGGGTATTTTAGCTGGGCTGTTGCACCAATTGCTGATATCATAAGGGCAAAAAATAAAATTAGGTGTTTCATATTTGATTGTTTATAGAATTCTGTTTTTTATTGGATTTTAAAGTCTGAGTTATTCGATTACTTTAAGTTCTTTAGCTATTTGAAGCATATAAACTCGTGCAGCTTCATATTCGTTAGGGATGATTCCGTCCAAAATAGCATCCTTAATGCGCATTTTTATATCACCCACAATAGCTGAAGCGGGCAAATTAAATGTTTC